>CANHCT010000013.1 GCA_947459175.1 Hymenobacteraceae bacterium | reverse complement strand
GGAACATTCAATTGGTCAGGGGCCACCGCACTGACAAGGACTGAATTGACATGTTCCCCCGGCTATTCACCCACGGTTTGTAATATTTCTGACAGAGGCTGGAATTTAATAGCCAACCCCTATCCGTGTGATATAGATTGGGATGCCTCCAGCGGGAATAACATCAGCGATGGCTGGCTAAAACCGGCTTCTATGCTAAATGCAGCATTTCGCTACAATACTGTGGGTATCGGAGGCAGCGGAATGCCGGGTTATGGATTCTACCTGGGCGGGGATGCATGGTATGGCTCCCTTCCTGCGCCTGCCAATCCGAGATACATACCTGCCTCACAGGGTTTTCTGGTAAACCTTTCAGCAGCAGGAAGTTATACTGCCGACCTTGCCATCCGTGAAGCTGCGAAAACAGTCAATACATCCGGCACTTTTCTCCGAACCAGTACAGCCTCCACCCTATTTCCGGTTCTAAAATTAGATTTGCTTGCATCCGGTATTTCAGAAGGAACAGGATTCAGAGGAATGGTGAGATTTATGTCTGAGGCTTCGGATGATACAGATGCCATGCTTGATGTTCCCAATTTGGGCGGTCCAGGATTTTACTTTGCCTTCCCTGTGGGCATTAGTGAATTTGTAGTGAACTCCCTTGCTCCCCTCTCATCGGATAAAGTGGTTCCAATTGTTACGAAGTTCTTTCAAACAACAGGAGCCTTCACATTCCGGGTATCGGGAATGGAGAATCTGGAAGGCTATGAGATCTTCCTGCGGGATAAATTTGAGAATGTTCTGGTTGACTTAAAACTGAATCCTGAATATTCATTCGTTTCAGGTCCGCAGCAGGCTATAATGACTGACCGTTTTGAGTTGTTGTTCTCTCCTTCCGGTGTTACGGGGGTAAAAAATCCTGAAATCGGAATAGGGGGACTTCACCTTAAGCCGAATCCATCTGCAATAGGGCAGGAAACTAATTTGGTTATCAATGGCTTAGACCTTCATTCCAATGCGAATCTATTGGTTGTGGATGCTTTGGGCCGTGTTGTCAAAACTGAAATGATTCAGGCTGAAAAGCCCGGAACTTTTGTGCACACGCTTTCCTCTGATTTGCCTGCCGGGGTTTACACGATCAGGCTCATTCAAAAGGGCAAAGCGTTAACAGCGAAGTGGGTGGTGCGCTGAGTACAGTAAATCTAAATTGAATAAAGCCGTCGGCCTTCCGGTTGACGGCTTTTTTTGTGTTCTGCGTTTGGAATGGATGAATGAAAGCAACAGAAAGGGGAAACTTTTTCAAGTATTCAGTTTTTAGCAGTCGGCTTTAATTTATAATACACTGGAAATCAGGCATTAAACAACCTTGAACTTTGAACCCAAAAATCTGGAATCAGGAATCCGAAACCCCTTTCTCCATCAAATAGTGGGGTATGCCTACTTCCTCAAACTCCCCGCCGCGGGTTTGGTAGCCTGCTTTTTCATAAAAAGGAAGGGCATAGGCCCGGGCATGCAGGATCACTTTTGAAAACCCTTTTTCCCGGGCAAAACGCTCTGCTTCCTGCAGGAGTTTTGTACCCAGTTTTTTTCCCTGAAGGGCCGGGCTTACCGCCATCTGTCTCAGTTTTACAGTGTCGCCATTGATTCGGCTGAGCACACAGCAGGCCAGGCATGCTGTTCCCGTAAAAAGGGCCAGATGCCAGTCCTGATGCTCGGTGCGCAACTGGTCTGCGGAGAAGCGGATGCCCAGGGGCTTGCGCAATACCTCATCCCGCAGCAACAGGGTTTCCCGGTATTCGGCTGATTCAAAGGCTACTTCTTTGTATTCGGGCTCTTTCATCCATCAGGTTGTTTCGGGATGCAATTTGCAAAAAGCAAAATGCTGCAGCATAAAAAAGAAATGCCCGATTTCGGCCGCAGGCAGTCCGCAAACCCAAAAATATGGCCTCATTCACCCTGTTTTTGCTTTACCAAATATTCCACCAGGCATCTTTTGGCCACCGGCAGCATGCTTTCTTCCCAGGGTACCGACACCTCCGATTCAATCAGATAGGTGGCCATCACATTTTTGTTGGAAGACCTGCGGATGAGGTCGGTTTTCAGGTTTTCGAAGGTATTGGAAATGGACAGGCGGACATTGTCGAGGTGGCTCACATGAATGGCCCTGTATTGTCCGTCGGGCAGATGCACCCGGGTAAGCCCGTACTGATACACAGCGGCCTCTTTTTTAGGTGGGGCAAGCAGAAAGAAATAACCCTCGCTGACTTCCAGAGCCTGCAGGCCCACTTCCGAGATGTGCAGATTGCCTTCTACCAGCCGGTACAATTCCAGGCCGGTTTCCAGATGTTTCTGAAATTCGGGAATCGAATATTCAATGATTTCATCCATAACCTGCAAAAAGGCATCGTCTTCGGCAAGGCTTTGGTATTCCAGACGCAGGTTTTCGAAATCGGCCCTGGTCAGGGTTTTTGGGAAAGCCATTTTCATTTGTTCCCTGCCCGTTTTTACTTCAAGCAGATTTCGGTAGTGACCGTACAGGTCGGAATAAGAGGGATAAATTTTCTGCTCGAAAAATTCCTTTTTCACTTCTTTCAGATAGGCCAGAAGCAGATAGGTTTTGTATTCAACATCCGGCAATCCTTCGGTAATCCAATTGGGGCTCAGACTTTTCATACGCTTTGCACTGCGGCTGCTGCCAAGCTGTTTTGATTGCATACCGCTTTAGACAAATATAGAAATTGAGGAAATTTCAAACATACCTGTAGGCTGAAATTTTTGAAGAAGTAAGATTTGCCTTGAAAAAATAATTGCCCCGCCTTCATCTTTTTTGGCAGAGCCACCTTTCGAGGTCCTTCCGGAACCTGAAACCGGGCTTTTTTTCTACCTTCGCGGCTTCAAAAAAAGGGAGAGCGATATGTTTGATATGATGAAAATGATGGGCAAGCTGGGCGAGCTGAAGGACAAGATGAACGAGGCCCGCGAAAAACTGGAACAGCTGCGCATTACCGGAGAATCGGGGGCGGGAATGGTAAAGGCAACCGTGAACGGCAACAAAAAACTGATGGGTCTGGAAATCGACCCCTCTTTGCTGAGTCCGCAGGAGGCTGTTATGCTCCGCGATTTGATTGTTGCCGCAGTCAATGATGCACAGGCAAAAGCCGAGCAAACAGCGGCCGAAGAGCTGAAAAACAACACAGCCGGTATTCTTCCCAACATACCGGGCCTAAATCCCGGCGCATTTGGATTCTAAGGTCACAGTGGCCATCCTCAACTGGAATGGCCTCCGGCATCTGCAAACCTTTCTGCCTTCGGTGGTGGCTTGCAGTTCGGGGGCCCATATTTTGGTTTTGGACAATGCCTCTGACGATGAAAGCATCGCCTGGATCCGGCAAAACTATGCCGGTGTCGAGGTTCAGATATTCCCTGAAAACTATGGCTTTACGGGCGGATACAACCGGGGATTGAAGTTCGTCAAAACCCCTTATGCGGTATTGCTCAACTCCGATGTAGAGGTAAGTGAAGGCTGGATTGAGCCACTGCTTCAGCGGATGGAATCGGATGAAAAGGTGGCTGCCTGTCAGCCCAAAGTGTTGTCGTTCAAAGACCGCGACCATTTCGAATATGCCGGTGCGGCCGGGGGATTTATTGATTTTCTGGGCTATCCCTTTTGCCGGGGCCGGTTTTTCGATTTTTGTGAAAAAGATGAGGGGCAATACCAGCAGGCCATGCAGGTTTTCTGGGCAACCGGTGCCTGTATGATGGTGCGGGTCTCTGATTTTTTCGATGCCGGCGGGCTGGAAACCCGTTTTTTTGCCCACATGGAGGAAATTGACCTTTGCTGGCGCTTTCATCACAGGGGAAAATCGGTTTGGGCTGAACCGGCTTCGGTGGTTTACCACCTCGGAGGTGGTACTTTACAGGCTTCCAGCCCCCGCAAGACCTTTCTCAACTTCCGAAACGGACTTTCGCTGTTGTACATCAACCAAGTGGAAGGAGATATTTACTGGAAATTGCCCCTGCGCCTTATCCTCGACGGGGTGGCCGGTTGCCGCTTTCTGTTGCAGGGCGATTTCGGCAATTGTTTGGCCATAATCCGGGCACACTTCAGCTTTTATGCCGGCATCCGATACTGGTATGCCAGGCGAAGGGAAAACAGGAAAAATAAAACGGGCGGGATTGTACCGGGCATTGTATACCCCGGCAGTGTGGTGTATCAGTATTTTGTATTGAAAATCAGGGAGTTCAGACTCCTGAAATTCTGGTAAGGCAACCCGTCACAAGCTGCTGAACAGAAAAGGTCCGGCCGGAACGGCGATTAATTTACGGAAACTGAATCGAACAAGTGCCGGAACAAAATCAGGTTTTCTTTCACCTTTTGCGAACGGGAAAGAAAAGAATCGAACTCAGACCGGAGTTCTTTTTCCTGATCGGTTTGCGACCTGTTCTGATTTTTGCTGAACAGCGTAGATTTTACCATGGTCCATTCCTGTATATCGGCTTCCAGGGCGCTGATGGCCCGGTTGATCCGGTCGACTGCCTCGTTGATGCTGGTGTACTTTGTCATGGCTGTATGTATTTTCAGGTTGTAAAAGAATGATGAAGGCCATTTTAAAATTACCGGCGAGGCGCTATATTTGTTACGCTGCAAGGTTTGAAAAAAACCTGACCTCAATCCGGGTCCGAAATCCTGCAGATTTCTTGCTCAGAATCTGAACTTTGATTCTGCGTAAAAAAAATAAGTAACCAAAATCCGGGTGCATTTTTGGGGCAAAAGCAGGGAAAACCTGAAAAAAATAAAATTAATGCAGTTTTTTTCGGAGAGAAGTACAAAAAAAGAGCTGATGGACGATTTTGAGGTGCCGGCAGGGGACCTCGACATCAACCTCCGCGAACTTGAATTTATCAACCGGTTTTTAGGCGGCCATGCTGTAAGTTTTGCAGGATTAATGCGGCTCGGGCTTCCGCGGAAAAAAGAATTGCGGGTGCTGGATGTGGGCTGCGGCGGGGGAGATACCATGAAAGCCCTGTACCGGTTTCTTACCCGAAGGCATTACAAAGTGACCATGGTGGGCCTGGATGCCAATGAAAATGCCATCCGGTATGCGCAATCCCGCTGCCGGGATTTCCCTGCTTTCGAATGGATCCATTGTCCGTTTCAGGAATTGCCGGATGTGGAGGCCGATGTGGTGCATGCCGCACTTTTTGCCCACCATTTCTACGGCAGCGATCTGGAAAAGCTGGCTTCAGTCCTGGCCGGGGGCAAGCTGGGTTTTGTGCTCAACGATTTGCACCGCCACCCCCTCGCATACCACTCGATCCGGATGCTGAGTCAATGGTTTTCAAAGAGTTATTTGCTTCGGCACGATGCGCCCCTCAGCGTGGCACGGGGTTTCAGCCGGGAAGAACTGCGGGCCTTGTTTGCCCCTTACTCCGGCCACGACATCCGTCTGGAGTGGAAATGGGCCTTCCGGTGGTTGCTCACAGGTAAAAGAACATCCGCATGAAAGCAGATGCAGCCATACTGGGGGGCGGCCTGGCCGGCTTGACCGCTGCCATCATTTTGCAGCGCTCCGGATACCAAACCATTTTGGTTGAGAAAAAGGTGTATCCCTTTCACAAGGTTTGCGGAGAATACCTCTCTCTGGAATCGGAGCCGCTCCTCCGCTGGCTCGGCATACCTACCCGCCAAATGGACCTCCCTGTTCTCCGCAAGCTCAGAATCACCGAACCCTCCGGCCTGAGTTTTCAAGGCAATCTTCCCCTTGGCGGAATCGGAATCAGCCGGTATCTGCTTGATTATGAATTGAAAAAGATCCTTGAAAAGGAAGGTGGTTTGGTTTTGGACGGGACCAGCGCCACCGGCATCACCCAAACTGAGGAGGGCATAGAAATCAGAACCAACCACCCACAGTATGACCGGTTCGGTGTGCGACTTGCCCTCGGGGCTTTCGGGCGGAATAAGCCCGGATTTTTACAGGAAGAAGACCGGCAGCGCTCAGGTTTTATCGGAGTAAAGCGGCATGTAAAAGCCGATATTCCCGCCGACCGCATCGAACTGCACCATTTTCCCGGGGGCTATTGCGGAATTTCTGCCATCGAAAACGGGGCCTATTGCCTTTGCTATCTGCTGGATGAAGGCATTTCCAAAGAACAGAAGGGCAATTTGGAGGAAATTGAAAGGCGATATCTGTTTCAGAATCCGGTGCTGGCCCGTTATCTTGCTGAATTCGAGCCGCTTACAGGAAGAGTTTCTACAGCAGGCGTGATGTTTCGGCCCCGTCCGCTGAGCCGCGACGGCTTGTTGTTTTTGGGCGATTCGGCGGGTATGATTCCGCCTCTTGCCGGCAATGGCATGAGTATGGCCCTGCATTCGGCGGTGCTGGCGGCCGAAATATCGGGGCTGTATCTGAGCGGGCAAATCACCCTGAAGCAATGGGCAAAAGACTACGAAAAGCAATGGAAATCAGCATTTTCCATCCGTCTTCGTATGGCCGGCAACCTTCAGCACATCATGGAAAACCCAAATTTCACCCGGCTTACCCTGCGCAGCTTCCGACTTTTCCCGGCTTTGTTTTCGCTCTCAGCCCGGCTAACCCATGGCAGCAATATTCCGCTGCCAGGCAGCACGGCTAAAACTGGAAATAAATAAAAGGCTGACTCTCGGCAGTTTTAAACTGATACACCACCAGCATGGTCAGCAAACAAATGACCCAAAGCACCGGAACAGGGCTTTTTTCAAAGATTCCGGTATAGCCTTTTTTCCAGGCATCGGGCAGAAAATGGCTTGCCAGACCGAAACCGAGACTGAAAAGCGCCAGTTTGTAATGATGCAGCAGGTCCGGGAGGAGATCAAAATTCCAGGGCAGGCCCAGTCGGAAGAATAAATCCAGGGCCACACCGGTGCTTTCGGCCCTGAAGGGCAGCCAGCAAATCAGCGCAAAATGGAAGGTGATGATCCAGGCCGCAAATGCCGGTACAGAGATGCGGAATTTACCCGCCAGTTCCAGCCAGAGTTTGTGCAGGGCCAGGGCCAGACCGTGCATACCGCCCCAAATCAGAAATTTCCAGTTGGCTCCATGCCAAAGTCCGCCCAACAACATGGTAATCAATAGATTGATGTAGGTAAATGCCTTGCCGTTCCGGTTGCCACCCAAAGGAATGTAGAGGTAATCTCTGAGCCAAACAGATAGTGAAATATGCCAGCGCCTCCAGAATTCGGTAACGGATACCGATTTGTAGGGTTGATCGAAATTGGGTTTAAGTTCGAATCCAAGAATGGCTGCCAGACCGATGGCGATATCGGTGTAGCCCGAAAAATCGCAAAAAATCTGGATGCCGTAGCCATACAGGGCCAGCCATGCTTCGGGTCCCGAGGCCAGGCCCGGCTGATCGAAAACTTTATCCACCAGATGGGTAGAGAGGATATCTGAAATCACTACTTTTTTTACCAGTCCGCTCAGAATGAGGGAGATGCCTTTGCCGAATGTAGCCCTGTCGACCTGATAATCACGGAATATCTGGTCCACAAAATCTCTGGCCCTTACAATCGGGCCGGCCACCAGTTCGGGAAAAAAGGCCACAAACAGGGCATAATCGCCCCATTTTTTCAAGGGCTTTACCAGGCCGCGGTACACATCGATGGTGTAACTGAGGGAGTGAAAAATGAAAAAGGAAATGCCGACCGGAAGCAGAATATTTTGGCTGTCGGCCTGCAGCAAATCGGTACCAGGAATGAGACGGGCCAGCCAGTTTTCTTTTTGAATGTTCAATCCAAAAAGACTGTTGAGGCCATCCACAAGTAGAAAAGCATATTTGAAATAGGCCAGAATCAAGAGGTTGAACACAACACTCAGGGCGACCCAGGCTTTTTTGGCAGTTTTTTCGGCAGCGGCATCAATGGCTTTGGCAATAAAAAAATCAGAACTGATGACCAACAGCAAAATAAAAATGGCCCATCCCCCCGATTTGTAATAAAAATACAGACTGAACAGGAGCATTATGGCGTTTTTCAGTTTCCTCAGCCGATAGGTAAAGGAAAAAACGAACAGGAATACCAGCATGAAAATCCAGAATTCCAGATCCGAAAATACAAGGGGTTTTCCCGGAATGTACAGGAATGCTTCCTTCAGCCGTGACCAAAGAGCAAAGAGTATTTCTGATGTTTCTCCTTGCATATCAGTGTTTTGCAGAAAAATGTTTCTCCATGGAGCGGAACAAAAGTAAGGCTTGCTTCCGATAGCCTGCCGGACTGAAATGAATCAGGTCGGGTGTGCTGAGATTTTGGCAGCGCCAATCGAACACCGAACCCCTTCCCCCCATGGCCGATTGCTGATTCCAGAAAACGAAATCGAGTTCTTCGGCTGTTTGCGAAAAAACCCGGTTTACCTCTTCGGTGGCGGGATTGGGCTTTCCTTTTCGGATGCAATGATCGGGCGGGCCGGCGAGCAAAATGGCTGCAGACGGAGCGGCCGCCTTTACCCTTGCCAGCAAGAGGCTGAGAAATGCCTGAATTTCTTTTGGTCCGAATGGTCGGGTAAAGGCATCGTTGGTTCCCAGGGAAATGAGCACCAAATCGGGATTGATTTCCCTCATATGTTTTTGAAAATCAGGATTGAGCAGATAGTGATCGAGCCGGGCTCCGTTGGTGCCCGAAATGCCGGTTATCAGTCCGGGGCTTTGGGGTTTCCTCAGCAAACCCTGCAGCACAAATTCCTTCTCCGGTTCCCGGCGGATGATGCGGAAGTTCATTGCCGGCCCCCGCTTCGGCACGATGGCCCGAAAGGCATTTATGCTTTTGTCGTATTCCAGATTTTGTGCCTGTCCGCTGCTGTCGGCCATTCTCAGGCAGTGGCTTCGGGCACTGCCGGGGGGTGAAAAAAGCAAGACCGTATCGCCCGCTTCAAAATTGCGGTGCTTCATTTTCCAAAAAAAATCTGCCGAATCACGCTCCATGTGGGCGGTCCAGCCGGCCAGTCCCCATTCGCAGCGATTGTCGCTCCGGGTAAATCGGCATCCGTGCCAGCCTTCTTTGGGTCCGAAAGAGAGGTCGCTGCGGTGGTTGCTTCGGGCCAGCGGATATGGAAATGCAAATCCTCTTCCGGCCAGGGGAATGCCCAGCGAATCGCCCAGAAAGCCGTTGAGGGCGGTGCCGAAATCTTCGCATTGCATGTGGCTGTCGCCCAGAATCAGCATCCTTACTTTTTCGCTTTTCCCGTTTCTGAGTCCCTGCAACTTTTTTATAAAATTCTGAAATTCAGCCGACTCTGCATTTTCCAAGGGCACAATGGCCGGAACGGTCGGGGTCCGGTAATGGACTTTCCTTTTGCTCTTCTTTCTTTTTGACTTTCTTTTTTTTGCTTCGGCTTCTCCGCTAATTCCCAGCAGAAATACCAGAACCAAAAACCGGCAGAACAGCGCCGGCGGAAAAGAATTCGGATAAATACCTGAAATCAATTTTCGTTTTTTGTTAAATTTTTAAACTTTGCGCCCTACCAGATGTTTACCCGAATGAATTTTTGCAAAACAAAACGCCGGGAAGCAATTTTGATTAGTTTTGCAAACATCTGCCTTTTTTAATTGAAAGCCGCCTCATGCACATTACACCCGGGCCCCATCTTGCCCCCATTCAATATCCAGCAGACCTGAAACAAGTTCCGGAAGCTGACCTTCATCTGGTTTGCCAGGATTTGCGTCAGTACATCATCGATGTGGTGTCTGTTTTTGGGGGTCATTTTGGTGCCAGTTTGGGCGTGGTAGAACTGACCGTAGCCCTTCATTATGTATTCAATACCCCTGAAGACCAGTTGGTTTGGGATGTGGGGCATCAGGCATACGGCCATAAAATTCTGACCGGCAGAAGAGAGCGCTTTCACACCAACCGGGTGTACGGCGGTCTTTCCGGTTTTCCCAAAAGGAAAGAAAGCCCCTACGATGCCTTCGGTGTGGGACACTCCAGTACCTCTATTTCTGCCGCTCTGGGTATGGCCATTGCCGCCTCCCTGAACGGAGAAAAGGAAAAACAAATGGTGGCCATCATCGGCGACGGTGCCCTGACGGGCGGCATGGCATTTGAGGCCATGAACCATGCCGGCGATTCCAATGCCAATTTGCTCATCATCCTGAACGACAACTGCATGAGCATCGACCCCAATGTGGGCGCTTTGAAAGATTACCTCACCGACATCACCACCAGCCATACCTACAACAAGGTGAAGGACGAGGTATGGAATGTGTTGGGAAAATTGTCCCGCTTCGGGGTGAATGTTCAGGAAATTGCCAGCAAAATTGAGGGCGGTATCAAAGCCTCCCTGCTCGGCCATTCCAATCTGTTTGAATCCCTGAATCTTCGGTATTTTGGTCCGGTAGACGGCCATGATGTACACCACATGGTGAAAGTGCTGAGGGACCTCAAAGACATTCCGGGGCCCAAGATTTTGCATTGTGTCACCACCAAAGGCAAGGGATACGCCCTGGCCGAAAAAGACCAGACCCTTTGGCATGCACCCGGAAAATTTGATAAAATCACCGGGGAAATTCACAAGAAAGTACACAGCAGTCCGCAGCCGCCCAAGTATCAGGATGTATTCGGGCATACCCTTCTGGAACTGGCAGAAAGCAATGAAAAGATAGTCGGTATCACACCGGCCATGCCATCCGGCTCCAGCCTCAACATCATGATGAAGGCCATGCCTGAGCGTGCTTTTGATGTGGGAATTGCCGAGCAGCATGCTGTTACCCTGTCGGCCGGATTGGCTACACAGGGAAAAATCCCCTTTTGCAATATTTATTCTTCCTTTATGCAAAGGGCTTACGATCAGGTTATTCACGATGTATGCCTTCAGAATCTGGATGTGGTATTTTGTCTGGACCGGGCCGGTTTTGCCGGTGCCGACGGACCCACCCACCACGGTGCCTATGATATTGCGTACATGCGCTGCGTGCCCAACATGGTGGTATCGGCGCCCATGAACGAGCAGGAACTCCGCAACCTGATGTACACCGCTCAACTGCGGCCTTCGGGTCCCTTTTGCATCCGCTATCCCAGAGGCGAAGGCGTCATGCCCGACTGGAAAAAGCCATTTGAAGAAATTCAGATCGGAACCGGCCGGATGGTAAAAGACGGCTCTGAAATTGCATTGGTCAGCATTGGCCACATCGGCAATCTGGCCCTGAAGGCAGCCCATGAACTGGAATCGGAGGGCATCTCCGTTGCGCATTACGATGCCCGCTTTGTTAAGCCACTGGATGCCAACATGTTTCATGAAATCATGGAGAAATTCGACCAGATCATCACCATTGAAGACGGCTGCCTGATGGGAGGATTTGGTTCGGCGGTGCTGGAGTTTGCGGCAGACCACGGCTACAGGACCGGAATCAGGCGCCTGGGCATCCCCGATGCGGTGGTGGAACATGGAGAGCAAATGGAATTGTACCGCGACTGCGGCTACGATGTCAAGGGCATCAAAGCTGCTGTCCTCCGGGTGTTGGAAAATGTAAAAGCCTGAAATCCAATTTATCAGCGGTAGGGAAGATGACACAATGCGGTAAAATATTGTGTGGCTTTCCTGCCCGATGGCCATTTCGGAAAAGGAATAATTCCGGATTTCCGGTACACACTTTTACTGCATGATTTTCACGGGGCGTATTATTCCCGCTACATAAAAAAATCAGTCTATTTTTGCCTTTTTTCCAGCAGTACACACAGGCCGAATGTCCATCAGAAATCAGTCCATACATTTTACCGCCATAGGGGGTGGCGTTATGCATCAGATTGCCATTGCCCTGAAAAACAATCAAAACCGGGTGACAGGTTCCGATGATGAAATTTACGAACCATCGCGGACCCATCTGACCAATGCGGGCCTCTTGCCGGAGCAGACCGGCTGGTTTCCCGAAAAAATCACCAAGGACACCGACCTTGTGGTTCTGGGTATGCATGCCCGGGCCGACAATCCCGAACTGGAGCGGGCAAGAGCATTGGGAATCAAGATTTTATCCTATCCTCAGCTCATTTTCGAGCATTCAAAAAACAAGCAAAGGATAGTGATTGCCGGCAGCCACGGCAAAACCACCATCACCGCCATGGTGATGCATTGCCTTCGGTATTTCGGCAGAAAATTTGACTATCTGGTCGGTGCAGCCGTTCCCGGTTTTGAATCGGCTGTGCGCCTCTCGGAAGAAGCCCCCATTATGGTGATTGAGGGCGACGAATACTTGTCTTCGGCCGAACAGGGCATTCCAAAATTTTTGGTTTACCAACACCACATTGGTTTGGTAAGCGGCATAGCCTGGGATCATGTCAATGTCTTCCCCACAGAAAATGCCTATGTGCGGCAGTTTGACCACTTTGCCGATGCTACGCCCAAAGCAGGGATTCTCGTGTACAACGACGAAGATGCGCTGGCTTCGGTGATTTGCAAAAAGGAAAGAGAAGATGTGACCGTGCTGGAATACGGCACCCCCAAATATACCATCCGAAATGGTCAGACCTTTATAATTGACCATCGCGGCAAGGAAGTTCCCGTGAAATTTTTCGGGCAGCACAATGTGCAGAATGCCAACGGCGCCCGAACCCTTCTGGGAAAAATCGGCATCCATGACGAACAGTTTTACGAAGCCATTCAATCCTTTGAGCCGGCATCGAGGCGGCTGGAAACTGTAGCTCACAATGACTCAGCAGCGGTATACCGTGATTTTGCCCATGCACCCAGCAAACTGAAAGCCACCACTGAATCGGTAAAGGAGCAGTTCAAAAACCGCAGATTGCTGGCTGTCATGGAATTGCATACCTTCAGCAGCCTCAGCAAATCCTTTATTCACCACTACGCCCACGGGCTGGATTCGGCCGATGAGGCATTTGTTTATTTGAACCCTGAGGTAATCCGGCATAAAAACCTGGAGCCCATTTCGGCTCAGGAACTGAAAGATGCCTTTCAGCGAAATGATCTGCAGGTATTCGAAAATGCCGAGGCGCTTTTTTCTGCATTGGAGGCCAAAGCTTCCCCCGGCACCAACCTGCTGCTGATGAGCTCAGGAAATTTTAACGGAACAGATATTCAACAATTTGGCAAGCGCTGGATTGAAAAAACCAACAGATAACATGACACACAACCTTAAGCTGAAAAAGCCGCTTGCTTTTTTTGATCTGGAAACCACCGGCATAGACCCGGTAAACGACAGAATCATAGAAATTTCCATCCTCAAGGCCCACCCCGACGGAACCACCTCGGTAAAAACCTGGAGAATCAATCCCGAAATGCCCATACCCTATGAGGCCACTGCAGTACACGGCATCAGCGATGAAGATGTGCAGGACCAGCCGGCTTTCAGAAAAGTAGGCGGTGAAATTGCAGCCTTTCTGGAGGGTGCCGATCTGGCGGGATACAATTCTGTAAAATTCGATCTCCCCCTTCTGGTAGAGGAATTTATGCGCACCGGGCAGGATTTTGATGTTTCCAAAAGAAGAATGGTGGATGTGCAGAAAATTTTTCACCACATGGAGCCCAGAAATCTTGCGGCAGCGTACCGGTTTTATTGCGGCAAGGAAATGCACCTGGAAGGCAAGGCCCACTCGGCAGAATTCGATACCATCGTTACCTTCGAGGTATTGAAAGAACAAGTCGTTCGCTACGAAAATAAGGTGCGGGTAGATGAAAAAGGCAACACCACCGTGCCCATACAAAATGATGTGGATGTGCTGGATAAAATCAGCCGCGGCAATCAGTATGATCTGGCCAACCGCATGGTTTACAACGATAAAGGACAGGTGGTATTTAATTTCGGCAAGCACCGCGGCAAGCTGGTGACCGATGTATTCCGTCAGGAGCCTGCCTATTACGATTGGATGATGAAAGGGGATTTTTCAAGAGATACCAAAAGAAAACTAACCGATTTGAAACTGAGCATGTCCGGAATGCTCTCCAAATAAAAACCCTATGAAAAAGTTTCTGAAAATTGCCGGGGCAGTGCTGCTGGCCTTATTTGCATTGCTCCTCATTCTGCCCTTTTTGTTTAAGGACAAAATTGCCTCCCGTGCCGAAAAGGCATTGAATGAAAGTCTGGATGCCCGCATCATTTTCGATCCCTCGAAAGTGAGCCTGTCCATGTTCCGCAGCTTTCCCGATTTTTCATTTCAGATTCAGGATTTTGGCATCATCAACAAGGCCCCTTTTGAAGGCGATACCCTCCTTTTTGCAGGCCGTTTTCATGCCGCCCTCGACCTGTTTTCCGTCATCGGCGGCGGTCCGGTGCAGATGACGGATATCGACCTTGAAAATGCCAAAATCAACATCCTGGTTTTGCCCGATGGCCGTGCCAATTATCTCATTACCAAAGCCAAACCCGATACGGCAGCGGAAAAGCCTTCAGAAGCCCCTTCCGAATTTTCGCTCAGCATTCAGCATTGGAATTTAGAAAACATTGATTTTCAATATTTTGATGCCGGAGCCGGTACAGCAGCAGCCTTTCTGGGACTGAATCATTCCGGTTCGGGCGATTTTTCTCAGGACCTGGTGGACCTCAGAACCGAAACCAACATCCGCGACCTGAGCCTGACCGCAGATTCCGTTGCGTATCTGCGCCACAAGGAATTCGACTCCCGGTTGGCATTGAAATGGGACATGAAAAAAAAGAAAGGCGAATTCGGGGAAAATTTTGTTCAGCTCAACCGCTTCAAATTTTCGTTTTCGGGTTGGTTTGATGTGGGGGGCGAAAAACCCGCCTTTGATCTGAAATATGCCACAAGCGAAACCGGGTTGAAGGAGCTCATTTCTTTGATTCCGGCCTTTTACAAAAAGGACTTTGAAAAGCTGGAAGCCGACGGAGAAATAAAGGCAGAAGGCTGGGCCAAAGGCACTTACGACAGTCTTTCCCTACCCGGGTTTGAGACCCGGCTTTTCGTGAAAAAAGGAAAAATCCGTTATCCGGACTTGCCGGGGGCCATCTCTGATCTGGAGATTGATTTTACCGCCGGCCACAGTCAGGGCCCGCTCGAAAACATGGTGGCAGACCTGAAAATTTTCAGCATGAAGTTGGGAAACAATCCTTTTCGGGCCTCCGGAAAAGTGGTGGGACTGACCAATCCAAATGTGGACATGAATGCCGGGGGAAGCCTGAATCTGGCTGAAATTATGGCCATCTACCCCATGGAGGGTATGAATTTGAAGGGATTGCTAAATCTTGATCTTCAGGCAAAAGGACAGTATGCAGCCGAACAGAAACTTTTCCCTGCCTTTTCAGCTCAGGTATCGTTGAAAGAAGGCTATGTAAAATCCAAAGATTTTCCGGAGGCGATTGAAGCCATTCAATTGAAAATGAATGCCGAAAATCCCACAGGACAGATGGCCGCTACCCTGGTGAATCTGGAAAATATGTCCTTCAAGCTTGCCGGTGAGCCATTTTCCCTGAAAGGTAAAGTGCAGGATTTGAACGACATCCGCTACGATATGGCGGCAATAGGAATAATAGATCTGGAAAAAATGACCCGGATTTTTCCCCTCGAAGGCATGACCCTGAAAGGCAAAATGAATGCCGACATCAAAACAGCGGGACTGATGAGCGATGTCACTGCGAAGCGGTATGAAAAATTGCCTACCTCCGGTATGGTGGAGCTTTCTCAGTTTGTGTATGAGTCCAAAGACCTGAAAAAGCCGGTTGCCATTGGGCAGGCCAAAGCCGCTTTCAACAGCAAGGAAATGAAATTGGAAAATATGCAGATGCGCATAGGCGAAAGCGATTTCGCTTTTTCAGGATCAATAAAAAATCATTTGGGCTATGTGCTGAAGGACGAGACACTGCAGGGGAGCCTGATTATGAACTCCAACAAACTGAATGTGAACGAACTGATGGCCCTGAGCGGGGATCCGCAGGCAGCAGCCGCTCCCTCAAAAGAAGAAGCCCTGACACCCGTGGCCCTGCCCAAAAATCTGGACTTCGGCTTCAGTGCGAGGGTAGCAAAAGTTGCTTATGACAATCTTGACCTCAGAGAAATGAAGGGTGGCTTAAACCTGAAAAACGGCATTCTGAAACTGAAAGATTTGGAATTCCAAACCCTGGACGGAAGCATCAAAATGGAAGGAATCTACGACCCGACCCTGCTCAGTTCTCCGGGATTTGATTTTAAAATGGACATGGAAAACATCTCTGTTTCTAAGGCTTATGCTGCCTTCAATACCATTCGGGTAATGGCGCCTGCTGCCGGAAATATAGACGGAAAAATCTCTACCCTCTTCGCCTTGAATGGCAAACTGACCGGGGAGATGAAGCCCGATTTGCCAACCACCAACGGCGGCGGATTGATAAAATTCAACGAAGGGCGGATGAAGGACCTGAAAATAATTGAGGGCATCAACAAACTGGCCAAAACCAACCTGCCTACCCAAACCAGCCTGAAGGATGTACAAATCAAAACCACGGTTAAAAATGGCCGGGTATATTTTGAACCCTTCGATGTAAAAGTGGGCAATCAGGTGGTGAATATTGGCGGAAGCAATGGTCTGGATGGCAGCATTGATTATCTGATAAAAACCTCAGTTCCTGCCGGTGCGGCCGGTGCAGCAGTGGCAGGTGTATTAAGCCAGTTTACCGGCAAGCAACTGACGGCACCCAAAGACATCCGCTTCGACATTGCCGCCACCGGACCGGCTGCTTCTCCGAAATACAAATTGCTGAAAGTAGATGCAGGCAACAGCAAAGACCAGGCAAAATCTGCGGTAAATGAAAAAGTAAATCAACTGAAAGCCGAAGCCGAAGCCAAGGCCCGGTCAGAGGCTGAGCGCCTGAAAAAAGAAGCCGAAGCGAAAGCCAAAGCCGAAGCCGACCGCCTGAAAAAGGAAGCCGAAGACAAGGCAAAACAGGAGTTGGAGAAGTTGAAAAAACGATTCAGGTTTTAGGGAGAAACGCAAAAGTAAAAAGAAAAAAATTAAAAGCTTTTCAAGTATTCAGTTATCAGAAATCAGTTTAAGTTGTAATTCATTGAAAAACAGACAATAAAACAACTTTGAACTTTCAACCTTGAACCTTGAACTAAAAAATCAGAAGCCAGGAACCCGGGAACCGGAAACCTTCACTGCCCCTTTTTTTCTTTTAAATTCATCCGGCAAGTCGTTCCTTTGGGGTTGAAGCACAAAGGACATTCACAATTCTGATATGATGGTAAAACCCACCCTTCCCCTCCTGTTGGACAACCCCGATCTGATGCCCTTTGCAAGGGAAATATCCGATTTGCATTATCGCTATCTGGGGATGAAAACCTACATTCAGGATGCATACGGGTCTTTGGATCGGTTTAGTAAAGCATATGAATTCTTTGGTTTTCAGCGGGATAAGAAAAATAAAAGCTGGATTTACCGGGAGTGGGCACCCGGTGCGTATCAGCTTTGGCTTTCCGGCGATTTCAACAACTGGAACAAGGAAAGCCACCCCATGGCCAAAAATCAGGATGGCATCTGGGAAATCGAAATAAAGGATTCTGACCCTCAGTCCCTGAAGCATGGACAGAAGGTAAAAGTGATTGTACATGCCCGAAACGGCACCCTCGATCGGATACCGGCCTACATCCGCTATGCCATTCAGGATGAAGCCACCAAAGATTTTGCCGGTGTGATCTGGTCGCCTTCCAGGCCTTATACATTTAAAAATAAGTTCCGTCCTGATCCGGAAAAGCCCCTTTTTATTTACGAATCGCATACCGGCATGGCACAGGAAGAAGCCCGCACCGGTTCCTACAGGGAGTTTAAAGACCACATTCTTCCCCGCATCAAAAAAGCCGGCTACAATTGTGTGCAGTTGATGGCCATACAGGAGCATCCGTATTACGGGTCATTCGGCTATCATGTATCGGGTTTTTATGCACCCAGTTCCCGCTTTGGCACCCCCGAAGAACTAAAAGAACTGGTGGATGCTGCCCACGGCATGGGCATGGCGGTGATTATGGATATTGTTCATTCTCATGCAGTTAAAAACATTTTTGAGGGCCTGAATGAGTTTGACGGGACCGATCATCAATATTTCCGGCAAGGGGAAAGGGGCAACCATCCCTCCTGGGATTCCAAAATTTTTGATTATGGAAAGCCGGAAGTGCAGCAGTTTTTGCTTAGCAATGTGCGGTACTGGCTTGAGGAGTTTCAGTTTGACGGATTTCGTTTCGACGGGGTCACCTCCATGCTTTACCATCATCATGGCCTGGGTTACAGTTTCGATGGTTTGGCAAGTTATTACAACCATGTGATTGATGCCGATGCCTACCTGTATCTGCAATTGGCCAACGATGTGGCCCATGAGGTGAAGCCCGGCTGCATCACCATTGCCGAAGATGTAAGCGGCCTGCCCGGTTTGGGCCAAAGTCAACAAAACGGTGGCGTGGGATTCGATTTCCGCCTGGGCATGGGCATTCCTGATTTCTGGATCCGCATCATCAAAGAGCAGGCAGATGAGGCCTGGAATATGTATGACCTTTGGAGCATGCTCACCAACCGCCGCTACGACGAAAAAACCATTGCTTACGCCGAAAGCCACGACCAGGCGATGGTGGGAGACCAGACCATTGCCTTCCGGCTGATGGGGGCAGAGATGTACGGCTATATGTCCAAGCAGTTGGATAACTTCATCATTGACAGGGGAATAGCCCTTCATAAAATGATCCGGCTGATAACAGCGGCGGCAGGGGGCGATGGCTACCTCAACTTCATGGGCAACGAATTTGGTCATCCTGAATGGATTGATTTTCCCCGTGCCGGCAACGACTGGAGCTATCAGTATGCCCGGCGGCAGTGGAGCCTTTCTGAAGCCGGCCATCTGAAATACCATTACCTGCTCGATTTCGACCGGGCCATGGTAGAACTGCTGCAAAGCAAGGGCGTTTTACAGGATAAATTTGCCAAAGAAATCCACATCGACAATCAAAATAAAGTCCTGATTTTCATGCGGAAGGGTTTGATTTTTGCTTTCAATTTTCATCCCGAAAAAAGCCTGACTGATTATGCTTTTCATTTGCCGGGGCCGGGTTCGTTCCGGGTTTTGCTGAATTCGGACGACGAGGAATTCGGAGGATTTTCACGCCATACGCCCCATGTGGATCACTTTACCTTCGACGACAACAAAATGAGCCTGTACCTTACCAACAGGACGGCATTGGTTTTGGGGCCGGTGTGAGGGTAGCGGGCTTTGATTTTCTCAGGGAATTTGAGATTAAATTATTTCAGGCGGTTCAGGCCAATAATGGTATTGGCAGAATATTTATTTTGAAGCGTTGATATAGTTTGCTGCCAATGAGGTAAACTCATTAAATTGTAAATCAGATTCTTTCCAATTGTTCTCCGAACAAAAATCAGGCAGTAATTTTTTGAAATCAGAATATTTTTTAAAAATGTAATTGTATCCGTCCAACTTTCTTCCACCTGTGCAGTGACTCAACCAATCTCTGCAGGCTTTGATTATACCCTGAATTTTTCCATTGTGAGATGCGATATCCTGCCCACTTACATCTGAAACATATTCTTTAAACCGAAAATGGGCTTTGTCCAGTATCAGGTATTTTTTTTGGGTTTGAACACCTTTGCCTAAATGCTTGGCACCCATAAAAATGCCTAATTCCAAAGGCATATTGAATCGGGGAAGTTGATTTTGATTGAGCTCGGTCCGGGATAAATCATGAATTCCCAACGCGCACTCCCTTATTATGCCTATGATTTTGGCAATCCGGATTCCATCTGAACCTGCTGTTTCCAAAGCACATCTGGGAATGAAGCCACAGTATTGAATGGTAAAAACCATAGCTCTGAAAAGTGGTTGAAATTTTGGGTCAAAAGGGCAATTAATGAAAACATTCAGGTGGTAGTCGGGAATGTTTTTGCTCATGCTTGCTTTGTTTTGTTGAGCACTGATACCACTGCCATTTCTGCTTTAATGGCTTGATCCTTTGATATATTGGGATTGGCTTTGGCCTGGGCTTTCTCAATCCTTACCCCTTTGAATTTTTCACCGTCGGCTTTAACATCTAAAAAGTGACCGTTACTGGAATCTCTTTTTATGTAATGCCCTGTTGAAGGATTAAAAAATTGGCTTCTGGACCGGATTGCGCCCTTTCTTGAGGAATTGCCCTGATTGGTTGCCATAATTTTTAGTTTAAATCTGAATTTAAAAATAGAGCTTTCACAGCAAAACCCCAATTTTTTTTCTGTCGAAGTACAAACACCAGCCCAATAGTTTGGGAAATATGCCTTCCCGATTCAAAAAAGTAAAAGGGTATTTGGCCTTGCCTTCCCTATTGCCAGGAGCCCTTTTTCGAAAAAAAATCCCTGAGAGTCAATTATTTGGATTCTTAAAAATTTGAAAACTGCCCGACAATTTAGTGCCATGTTTGGGA
This sequence comes from Hymenobacteraceae bacterium, assembly GCA_947459175.1. Classification (GTDB taxonomy): domain Bacteria; phylum Bacteroidota; class Bacteroidia; order Cytophagales; family Flexibacteraceae; genus CAMDMI01. The sequence continues at coordinate 16,759 of CANHCT010000013.1, read as the reverse complement.
TGCCTCAGGAAGCATCAGAAAAAGACAGGAAATCGGTTTTTGCGAAAACTGCATAACTCCCGGCCTTTGGCGCATTTTCAAATTGAATTTTGAAATTGAAATCCTGACCCTGTACATTGGCCATATCATCATGAGAACATACCGATAAGCAAAAAAATAAATCATGGAAGAGGATTTAATCAAAGCATATTTAAATACTGATTATCAGGTGGATGGATTGGAAAAGCCTATCAAGGTTGGTCAAATCAATACTGAACTCGATCTGTTTTGTATTCGTTCAGGCTTTCAAAACTGGGCATTTATCACAGCATGGAATCCTCTATCTGTACCACTTTCCGACAAAGAGAATCAGATCCGGAATGAGATGTTGAAATCTGACCTAAGCACGCATTCAATTTTTTCAGGCAGGGGGCAGGATGCGGAAGGAGTTTGGCCGCCTGAAGAGAGCTTTTTTATTCCGGGAATAAATCTGTCAGAGGCAATTGAGTTAGGAAGAAAATATGGTCAGCGGGCCATCGTTGCGGGTACTGTGGGCTTGAAAGCCAGTCTGATAGAAACACTGGATTTTGAAGGCAACACAACCATACAATTTTGGCCGAAAGAAAACGGCCTTTCTGTGGAGCCGGGTTTCGGCTACGCTCAAGCCCGGGCTCCAGAAAAGTAAGCTATGAAAGGGTATATGTACATATTGAAATGCTCTGATGATAGTTATTATGTGGGGAGTACCAAAAATCTTGAGCGGCGCCTGGCCGAGCACCAAGATGGCAAAGGTGCCAATCACACAAAAAAAAGACTTCCCGTTCAGTTGGTATATTTTGAAGAATATAACAGGATAGACAAAGCATTTTACAGAGAAAAACAAATACAAGGCTGGAGTAGAAAAAAGAAAGAAGCACTTATTGAAAACAAACCGGAAAATTTACACTTCCTGGCAGAATGCAAAAATGAAACGCACCATTCCATGCGGTGGTTGAGCGGAGCCGAAAACACCATTATTAAAGAAAGCCTTGGCAATACAGACCTTTTAAGGCTACCCAAAACAGCTTTTTTATGCAGCCGGCAAGTGCCTGCTTCGGTGATATTGAAATGCTATGATTGGGCAATAGAGCAAAGAGAAAAGGGAAATTGCGTTATCAGCGGTTTTCACAGCCAAATAGAAAAAGATGTGTTGCATTATTTGCTCAAAGGAAAACAGCCCATCATTTTGGCATTGGCAAGAGGGCTTAATGGAAAATTAGAACCCGAATTTGAAGAGCCGTTGGAACAAGGCAGACTGCTCATCATCACACCCTTTGACAAATCGGTAAAACGGGTAAGCAGTCAAAATGCACAGACACGCAACCAAATCATGATAACCATTGCTGACCAAATTACAATAGGTTACGTCAGGTCAGGCGGACATTTGGAGTTGCTTTTAAATGGAATTGGAAAACCAATCCATAACATTCTGAGCAATTAGCTTGTTCTGCTTCCCCTCTGCCTTCCCATCCACCCCGCCTCAGAAGCATCCCCCAATCCGGGCATCCTTTTTTCATATAATTCGCAAATTGAAATCGGGAAGCAGGAGGCCATACCGGCCTGCCAAGGTTTATTTCCCGAATATTCTCATTTCAAAGCCTTTTTTCCTTTTTTTGCAAGCAAAACATCTGACCAAATGACTGCCATCCGCCACAACTGGACCATAGCCGAAGCCGAAGCCATTTACAATGCTCCTTTTCTCGATTTGGTTTACCGGGCTGCTACCGTTCACCGGCAAAACCATGATCCTCAGGAGGTTCAGGTGTGTACCCTTCTTTCGGTGAAGACCGGCGGTTGCCCCGAAGATTGCGCTTATTGCCCTCAGGCGGCCCGCTACCATACCGATGTAAAGGTCCATAAACTCATGGAGGTAGAGGAGGTGCTGGAAGCCGCAGCTCAGGCCAAATCCAAAGGTTCTACCCGTTTTTGCATGGGCGCAGCCTGGCGGGAGGTCCGCGACAACCGCGATTTTGACAAGGTAATCGACATGGTGAAAGGCGTAAATGCCATGGATATGGAAGTGTGCTGTACCCTGGGCATGATCACGGCATCGCAGGCCGAAAAGCTGAAAGATGCAGGACTCTATGCCTACAACCACAATCTGGATACCTCCGATGATTTCTACAACGAAATCATCACCACCCGGGACTTCGACGACAGAATCCATACTTTGGAAAATGTCAGAAAATCAGGGATTTCAGTATGCTCAGGCGGAATCATTGGGATGGGCGAAACCAACCTCGACCGGGTGAAAATGCTTGTAACCTTGGCCAATATGCCCGGTCATCCTGAGTCGGTGCCGGTAAATGCGCTTGTGCCCGTAGAAGGAACACCCCTTGAAAAGCAACCGAAAGTTCCGGTTTGGGACATGGTGCGGATGATTGCCACTGCCCGGATCATGATGCCCAAAGCCATGGTGAGGCTCTCGGCAGGAAGGGTGATGATGAGCGACGAAGAACAAGCCCTTTGTTTTATGGCAGGTGCCAATTCCATTTTCAGCGGTGAAAGGCTGCTTACCACACCCAACCCCGGCGTGGATCATGATGAGCAATTGTTTCAAACCCTGAACCTGAAGCCCCGCAAATCCTTCAAAGAAAAAGAATCACGGGAGGTCATAACGGCCTGATTTCCATATTTTTTTCCAAGCAAGCGGCATATCCCCGTACCGGAAAAGCAGATATCGGATACAGGGTTTTCCTGATTTATTTCAATTCAGGTTGGTCTCGATTTTCCGACTGTCAGTCTGCTTCCTCTTCGCTGTTTTCCAACACCGAAAGCAAAAGGTGTGCCCCTGAAATTACAATTTCATCCCTGGTCCTGAGTTGCGGTTCGGAGGAAATGATTTCTGTTTTATCCCGGGTTTCGGTTCCTGTTTTTACCACTATTTTCTCAAATACGGGCCGTTTTCCCTGTCCTTTTCTGGCGGCAAAAACGAATTTTTCGCCCCCGAAGCTGATCACAGCAGAGAGCGGAAGGGTAAGTCCCCTCCGGTTTCCTACCTCAATGACAGCCTGAATGGCCATGTTCGGAATCAAAGAAGGATTGTCTTTTTTCAGGTGTCCGTGAACCCGTACTGTACGGTCGGCATTGATTTTCCGGCTGATCAGATAAACCTCGGCTTCCTGCTCTTCCCCGGGTTTGCCAAGGGGATGGAAGCGGATTTTTTGTCCGTTTTTAATCTGCGAAATGTCTTTTTCGTAAACATATAGCTCTGAATGAAGGTGTTCCGGATTCACAATTTCACAAATCAGGTCCTGGGGCTGAATAAACTTCCCCGGGTTGATGAACACATCCGTTACATATCCATCGGCCGGAGAGCGGATTTCGAGTTCAGACCGTATCTCGCCTTTCTCCAGAACCGGTATCGAAAAGCCCAGCATTTTCAGTTTTTGTCTGAGTCCGTTTTGCCTGGCTTTCAGGCTTTCATATTCCGATTTGGACTGCTGAAACAATTTGGCTGAGGCTACTTTTTCTTCGGCCAGACCCTGTTGTCTTTCGGCTTCCTGCGCCAGAAAAGCCAGTTTGCTCCGGTTGGAAAGGTATTCTTCCTGAAGGCTGATGAATTCAGGACTTTGCAGGGTAACCAATACATCGCCTTTGTGCACATGGGTTCCCTGAAGCAGGTCGGTTTTTTTTACAAATCCGCTGGCCATGGCCGATACAGAGGATAGATTTTGAGGTGGCACATCCAGAATGCCCTGCACTTGTATAATGCCCGGAAGCTCCGAAACTTCCGGCTTCCCGAATTGAAATCCAGACTGTTGCCATTGTGCTTCACTGAGCGACAGATGGTTGCTCCCTGATTTTGGAACCGGTTTTTTTTCTTCCTTTTCCTCCGGCTTTTGGTGGCAGGCCCCAAGGGCAAAGACTGAAAAAATCAGAATAAGAAGGTGGTTGGTTTTCATTTTCAGAGGTTTTGAGAGGTGAAAAATTCGATGTTGATTTTGCTTAAATTAAGTTGATGACGGGATTCAAGCCAAAGCAGTTCGGTATCCAGACTTCTTTTCAGTGCCTGGCTGAATTCCAAAAAACCGATGTCGCCGGCCTGAAAACTTTTGAGGGCGTTTCGGCGGATGAGGAGGGCAGTGGGGAGGCCTTCTTTCTCCAGAAAAGCCACCTGCCTTTTCATTTTCTGCCATTCCTGAATGGCCATTTTCAACCTCACTTCGAGGCGGTTTTTCTGGGTACGGGTTTCCAGCTGCAGGGCTTTTTCGAGTTGCTGCCCTGCTTTTATCCTATCCTTTCCCGGCTTTTGCCAGAGGGGATAGGAAATGGTGCCCAAAACCCCCTGAAAACGATTTTGCCCGGTGGCAAGTGTTCCGTTTTCGAGGGGCGTTCCCCGGAGCGACTGATTGAAATAGCCCAGAGAAAATTCAGGCCAGATTTTGGTTTTTTCGTATTGAACCCAGCTTCGGGCTACCTTTTCTTCTTGCTTATAAACCTGTGTAAACGGATGATTTTCAATCCATAATTCCATTTCCTTGCTTCCTTCCGGCAGAGCAATGTCCCCTGCTTCTTCTTCTTCTGCTGCCACCAGGCTGTCGCTGCCCTGCATCAGACTTTGCAGGCCCAGCATGGCCATTTTCAAATCGCTTCTGGCCGACATGATTTGGGTTTTGACCTGCATGGCCTGGTTTTCGGCAAGGGCAGCTTCCAGTTCGTTGGTTTCGCCGGCTCTCAGGCGCAGCTCAGATGCCCTTTTTACTTGTCCGAATAAAGAATCGAGCCGCATCAAGAACCGTATTTTCTCCTGACCGAAAACCATTTCCTGATAGGCATTTTTTACTTCCAGGTCCAGTTCTGCTTCGGCTTTTTTCAGGGTCCATTGCCCGCTAATGGCCTGCTGTTCATACCATTCGCGGAGCCTGGAAATGGCACCGGGCAGCGGAAAACTTTGGCTCATGGAAAAATACTGGTCCTGGTCCCGGCTGTTGTATTGCCCGATCTGAATGCCGAAATTGGTTTTTCCCAGATCGGAAGCGGTCGCTTTCATGGTCTTTTGGCTTTCCAATTTTTCCTTTATGGCCTGTAATCCGGGATAATGGGCCCTGCTCGCTTCCAGGGCTTCTTTCCTGGAAATCACTCTTGGCTGTGCTACTGCGGTTTTGCCCGCAATGGCCAAAAGAATCAGGATAAAGGCAGTTTTGGAATTGGTTTTTTTCAGCAGCCCTTCTTCCAGCCATAGGTAGAGAGCAGGCAAAATGAACAGGGTAAGCAGGGTGGCCGAAACCAATCCTCCTATGACCACAGTGGCCAGGGGTTTTTGTACTTCGGCGCCCGCACCTCCCGAAAATGCCATCGGAAGAAACCCGAGGGATGCTACCAAAGCGGTCATCAATACGGGCCGCAGCCGGACTTTTACTCCCTCCAGAATAACGGAGCGGGTATCGCCGAATCGGTTCGTTTTCAGGTTGTTGAATTCAGCCATCAGGACAATGCCGTTCAAAACTGCCACGCCAAATAAGGCAATGAAGCCAATGCCTGCTGAAATGCTGAAGGGCATACCCCGGGCCCAAAGGGCCAGAATTCCCCCTATGGCCGAGAGCGGAATGGCAGAGAAAATCAGCAGACTCCGGGCAATGGAATGGAAGGTGAAATAGAGCAAAACGAAAATCAGAAATAAGGCCACCGGCACCGCAACCGAAAGCCTTCCTTTGGCCTCTTCCAGATTCTTGAACTGTCCGCCAATTTCGTAATGGTAGCCGGGTGGAAGGCTCACTTTGTTTGCTATCGCTCTTTTTACCTCTGCCACAATGCTTTCCACATCCCGGCCCCTCACATTGAAGGCTACCGTTATCCGTCTTTTTGTTTTGTCCCGCTGGATCTGATTTGGCCCGGCTTCGAAACTGAATTCGGCCAGCTCCGAAATCGGAATATTCTGTTTTTCAGGATTTTGGATGAAAAGATTTTTCAGGTCTTCCATGCCGGTTCTTCGGCTGGTATCCATCCGGACCACCAGATCAAATCGCTTTTCGCCTTCATATATTTTTCCCGTGGCTGTTCCGGCGAATGCCGTATTGATCACCCGGTTTACGGCATCCACATCCAGGTTGTAGCGGGCCAGTTTTTCCCTGTTTATTTTGACTACCATTTCGGGCAGACCGGTAACCCTTTCCAGATACAGATCTTTGAGTCCTTCAATTTTTTCTATGGCGGTTGCCGTCAACTTGCCCAGTCTGGCAAGTTCCGGCAGATCGTCCCCATAAATTTTAATGGCCACATCCTGCCGGGCACCTGTCATCAGCTCATTGAAACGCATTTGAATGGGCTGCTGAAATCCAAACTGGGTACCGGGAATTTCCTCCAGGGCAGCCTGCATTTTTTCTGCAAGTTCATCCCGGCTGCTTGCCGAAGTCCATTCTTCTTTATTTTTCAGGATAATCATCAGGTCGCAGGCCTCAAAGGGCATGGGGTCAGTGGGAATTTCGCTGGTCCCGATTTTTCCGATTACCTCTTTTACTTCGGGGAACCGTGATTTCAGAATTTTTCCTGCCTGTAAGCTTTGCCGGATGGTTTCATCCATTGAGGTGCCGGGCAAAAGGCGGGTTTCTACCGCAAAATCTCCTTCATCCAGACTCGGGATAAATTCGCCCCCCAGATGGGTGAAAACCCAAATCGAAGCAAAAAATATCAGAAACATACTGATAATCAGTGTTTTTTTGAATTTCAGGCTAAACAACAGCACAGGTTCATACAAGCGGAAAAGACCCGCCATCAGCCTGTCCGAAAAACTGATTTTATGGCTGACCTTCTTGCTCAGCACCAGTGCCGACATCATGGGAACATAGGTTAGTGAAAGCAGGAAAGCCCCGGCTATCGCAAATGCAACCGTCTGTGCCATAGGGGCAAACATTTTTCCCTCTATTCCCGTAAGGGCGAGAATGGGCAGGTATACAATCAAAATGATCATCTCACCGAAGGCAGCCGAATTCCGAATCTTGCTTGCTGAGCGGAATATCTCTTCGTCCATCTCTGCCTGACTTGGTTTTTGGGTTCGGAAGACGAGGCCCACATGGTGAAGACCGGCTTCTACAATGATGACAGCCCCGTCCACAATGAGGCCGAAGTCGATGGCGCCCAGCGACATCAGGTTGGCCGAAACCCCGAAAAGCTTCATCATGGCCAGGGCAAACAACATGGAAAGCGGAATGACAGAAGCCACGATGAGGCCCGCACGGAGGTTGCCCAGCATCAGCACCAATACAAAAATGACGATAAGAGCACCCTCGAGCAGGTTGTTTTTTACGGTGTTGATGGCCCTGTCAATCAGTTCGGAGCGATCCAGAAAAACCTTGATTTCCAGGCCTTCGGGAAGGGTTTTTTCAATTTCTCTTATGCGTTTTTCTACCAGCAGGCTTATCTCCCTTGAGTTTTCTCCTTTCAGCATCAGCACGATGCCGCCCACCGTTTCTCCTTTGTCGTCTTTGGTCATGGCTCCGTAGCGGACGGCTTGCCCAAACCGTGCATTTGCCACATCGCGGATGAGTACCGGAAGGCCGGCTTTGTTGCGGCTGATTACGATTTCCCCGATTTCGTCCAGGTCCCGGATCAGGCCTTCGCTTCGGATGTACCATGCCTGGCTTCCTTTGGAAATGTAACCTCCGCCGGTGTTTTGGTTGTTTTTTTGGAGGGCATCCAGCAGGTCCACCGGCGAAATGCCCATTGACATCAGTTTTTCGGGCTCCATAACCAGCTCATATTGTTTTACATAGCCTCCAAAACTACTCACATCGGCGAGGCCCGGTGTGCCCAGCAGGCTCCTTCGGATTTGCCAGTCCTGAATGGTGCGCAAATCGCTGAGGGAATACTTGTTTTCGTAGCCTTTTTTTACTCCGATGGTGTATTGAAAAATTTCACTCAGCCCCGTAGAGACGGGTCCCAATTCGGGTTTTCCGAGCCCGGGCGGAATCTGGTCTGCTGCCGAAACCAATCTTTCGGAAACCTGCTGCCTGGCCCAATACACATCGGTTTCGTCGGTAAAAACAGCCGTCACCACCGAAAGGCCAAAGCGGGAAATGGACCTCAGTTCCACCAGCTGGGGGATGTTTGACAAGCTCATTTCTACAGGAAAGGTGATGAACCGCTCCACTTCCTGAGGCGAAAGCGAGGGGGAATAGGTGATGACTTGCACCTGATTGTTGGTAATATCGGGTACGGCATCTATGGGCAGGCGCAGTCCCGACCAAATGCCCCAAATGGCCAGGCCAAGACTTAACAGGCCTACAATCAGTTTGTTATGAATAGAAAAATGAATAATGCGGTCAAGCATAGAAGAAAAAAGTCATGAAAAAAGGAAACAGGAAATGGCCGGCGGCCCGGATTTTCTCAACCTCTGCCGGTGGCAAAAGCTGGAAATCAAAAGGTCATTTCCTCAGACTTTCGGGGGTTGCCAAACCTGTCCGCAGTAGGAGAGGAGCAGAGCGGGTGGCTCAGGCGAATGGATAACAGGAAGCAGGCAGCAAAACGGCGGCTTTTCCGCTGAGACCTCAATTTTCGGAATCAGAAAAATGAGGCACGGCAGGTTGTGCTTGAAAAAAGGCAGGTCTTCGTGGTTGCTGTCGTCGCAGGGCTTTTGGCTGTAGTGCTCCAGAATAAAATCCGAAAAACTGAGTACCTCGCCCGGATGAACGGCTTTGTGTTCCTGGTAATGGTGCAAAAGGGCCGGAATTTTAACCAGCTCTTCCATATCATTCCCCGGCATCAGGCTGCCCGATAGAATCCAGAGGGCAATCAATATGCTGATGGTGGCCTTCACAGGGAGCAAAAGTAATGCATCTCAGCAAAAAACAAAGTATACTTCACTGATTTCCATGGCACAGGATAATCTCAGCCGCAGTTTTGAAATCGGGGCAAACGAAATCGGCCAGTGGCGATTCGGTTTCCTTCAGGGTGGGAATCAGGATGGTGCGCACCCCTGCTTTTTTTCCGCCTGCCATATCCCTTTCGGCATCTCCGATGAGCCAGCTTTGTTCCGGCAGCGATTGGGTCAGGGCCAGACCCCGCTCCATCATCAGCGAGCCCGGCTTGCTCGAAAGGCTCAGAGAAAACTCCCGGTGCCAGGGTGCAAACAACAGATAATCAAGGCAATGATCGCAGGCCTGCTGGATTTTTTCATGGAGCTGCAGCACCGCTTCCCGGGTATACAATCCCTTGTTGATGCCACCCTGATTGGTCACCACCACCAGCGCAAATCCGGCCGCCTTCAGGGCTTTCAGTCCTTCGGGCACATCGGCCGGAATGATAAAGTCTTCATCGCGGTACACATAGTCGCCCTTTTCTTCATTGAGAACACCGTCGCGGTCGAGGAGTACACATTTGCCTGTAAACATGGCCTGCAAAATTCGGGTCAAAACAAATCAAAATTGAACAGGGAACACGGATAAAGTTCAGATTCCCCCATTTTGCTTTTCCGGAGTTTCACTTCTCCGAAAGCCCTGAATCTGAGGCCCGCAACCCGAATACGCATTTTCGGGAGATGGGGGAGCTCAAAAATTTCTTGCCCTGCCGTATTTTTTCAGTTTACTTTTGACCTGACTAAAATCGTTTCAAACCAAACAGAGCAGACCACATGGACATTTTAGGCAAACTGGTAAAAACAGGTATTCAGCTGAAGGGAATGAGGCGGAAGGACAAAAGTTCTCCCATCGAAATGCAGTTGAAAGTGCTTCAAAATCTGTTGGTTAAGGCTGAAAAGACCCGTTTCGGAAAGACCTATAATTTTCATATGATGGTGGGTTTGCGCAGAGCCGGCGACCCCAAAGCCAAATACAAGCAATTTGTTCGCAATGTGCCCACCCATTCCTATAACCAGATTTTCAATGGCTGGTGGAAGCATACCCTGAAAGGCGAACCGAATGTTTGCTGGCCCGGGGTAACCCGTTTTTTTGCACTCAGTTCGGGTACTTCCGAGGCTGCTTCCAAGCACATTCCCATCACGAGGGAGATGATCAAGGCCAATCAGAAAACCAGCGTCCGCCAGATATTGACCTTGTCGTATTTCAAAGACCTGCCCGGCGACTTTTTTATAAAAGGAATTTTGATGCTGGGCGGCTCTACCAACCTCAATTTCAATGGAATAAGTTACGAAGGCGACCTCAGCGGCATCCAGGCCAGCCAGATTCCTCTTTGGTTTCAGCCCTTCTACAAGCCTGGCACCCGCATTGCCCAGGAAAAAGACTGGAGTAAAAAGCTGGATGAAATTGTGGAGAAAGCCCGGGATTGGGACATCGGTTGCATTGCCGGTGTGCCCGCTTGGATTCAGATTCTGCTGGAAAAAATCATTGCCCGCTACCAGTTGAAAAACATCCATGAAATATGGCCGAATTTCTCGGTGTATGCCCATGGCGGCGTTTCCTTTGAGCCCTACCGCAAGGCATTCGACAAACTGGTGGGCAAGCCGCTTATTTATCTCGAAACCTATCTTGCTTCAGAGGGATTCATCGCCTATCAGGCACGGCCCGAAACGAGGGGAATGAAACTTTCGCTCGACAACGGTATTTTTTTTGAGTTCGTTCCCTTCAATGAGGAAAATTTCAACTCCGACGGCGACATGGTAAACAATCCCCAAACCCTCCTCATCGACGAGGTGGAAGAGGGAAAAGATTATGCCATTCTCATCAGCACCTGCGCAGGTGCCTGGCGCTACCTCATTGGCGATGTCATCCGCTTTTCAGACAAAAAACTGGGCGAAATCATCATTACCGGTCGCACCAAGCACTACATCAGCCTCTGCGGCGAGCATCTTTCGGTAGAAAATATGAATTCTGCCATTGCCCAGGTGCAGGAAGAATTCAATGTCACCATCACCGAATTTGCTGTGGCCGGCATCCGCTCGGGAAATTTATTCGGACACAAGTGGTTCATCAGTTGCGATGAGGAAGTCGACCCGAAAGAACTCACCAAGGCCATCGACGAAAAACTGAAAATCATCAACGACGATTACCGGGTAGAAAGAACCCATGCCCTGAGGGAAATCTCCGGGTCGGTTCTGCCGCTGTCGTACTTTTACAAATACATGGAAATGAAGGGAAAAATAGGAGGCCAGAACAAATTTCCCCGGGTGCTGAAACTCCATCAGGTAGAAGAGTTTGAGCATCTGATCGATTCCCTCCGAAACGAAAAACAATAAATACAGCCATTTCAAAAAAATGCCCGACAGAACCATAGCCCCGGTTTGTTATCCGCTTACCATTCCGGACCTGATTGCACCGCAGACAGAAATGATGCCCTGCGGTACCGAACTTGCCATTTATGCCTCTGATAGCCAGAGTCTTGCATCGGTAGAGATGATTTTTCCTTTCTCCGGTTTGGAAACAAGAAAGCGGCAATTGGAGCGGTTTACCTTCAAAATGTTGCTGGAGGGAACCGTTTTGCATACAGCCAAGCAGCTTGCAGATGCCGTTTCTTTTTTGGGCGCCACAGTTGAGGTTCTGCATACCCCCGATTATGAATCGGTTCAGATTTCATGCCTTGGCCGGGTGCTGCCCGGGGTGCTCGCCATCTGGAAAGAGATTTGGGAAAACAGCATTTTCCCTGAAAAAGAATGGAAAACCATTCAGGAAACGACCCGGCAGCAAAACGCCATTAACCTGCAGAAAACCAGCTACCTGGCAGGAAGCCTGCTGAAGGAGACACTCTACACAGCGAAGGCAGATTACGGCTATTCGTTTGATACAGAATTGCTGGACTCCTTTTCAACCGATGACTTTAAAGCCTGTTTTTCAGCTTTGAAAAAAACGGGTCCCGCCCTTTTGGTAATGGCAGGAAAAATCAGTTCCGATTCGATTGCCCTTTGGAAAGAATGGCTTCATGGCTTTTCGGGGATTGGCAGCAAAGCCCTTTGGTCGCCTGATGCTTTTCCCGAAATAACCGGACAGGCGATATGGAGTGAAAAAGCCGATGCCCAGCAGGCCTCTCTGCGCATCGGGCAATGGAGCATTCCCAAAACGCATCCCGATTCGCCCGTCTGGAATCTCGTTCTGGAGATATACGGAGGATATTTTGGCTCCCGTCTCATGAGCAACATCCGGGAAGACAAAGGCTGGACTTACGGTGTGTTTTCTCACCGGGTAGGCAATCTGATGAAACCTTACTGGCTTATCGGGGCTGATATTAAGGGAGATGTGGTAAAAGAAGCCCTTGCCGAAATCAACAAAGAGGCCGAAATTTTGAGGAACGAGCCGGTATCGGAAGAAGAGCTCGATCTGGTAAAAAATTATATGGCCGGGCAGTTCCTTTCCTCCATTCCCCATTGCTTTGGCCTGGCCGACCGCTACAAAAGTCTGTGGATTTACGGCATTTCTCTGGCGCAATCCACTGAGAATCTGCGTAGAATTCAGGAAGCCGGGCCCGCAGAGGTGCAGGAGATTGCGGCAAAATACCTGTGGCCCGAAAAGTCGGTAGCCGCAATCAGCGGAATCCGGCAGCCGGTATAGGCATACGGTCTGCAGCCCTGTATTTCCGCAGCGGAATCAATGCCCTGTTTGCGTTGTCATTGGAATACCGGTCAGCCATTTCTATTTTGTTTTTGTAAGATGGTATTCCGGCCTACGGTGTAGGCATACAGGGCATCGGGCAGGTAGTGTATCCTGATTTTATTTTTTTCCATTGAACCCGATTTATCTATCGTGGTAACCAGTGCCGATTTCAGTTTATTGTTTTCGCAAAATGTAAGCAGGGACTTTATTTATTCCGGTTTTTCCAAAAACCTGTTGATCCATTTGATTTCCATGGCCCATTGCGGCTTGAAGTTTTGGGGAGATAACCATATCTGCTTCTCCCTGAAACCTGCCCTCCGTCCACCTTGTATACCAGGGTTCAAACCATTTCCTCTGTAGCCACTGGGCATAAATTGCTGTTTCCACCATGGCACCCATCAAATTGTCGGATGCCTGCAAAGGGGTAAACAAGGCACTTCGCAAAGAGGGATTGGCAGGGTAGTTTTCACAAGTTATGCCGGACCCTTTCAAGCAGAACCATGCAGCTAAGAATTGAAAAAATCAAAAGCCGGGTGGAATTAAAAGAATAGCTGCTGAAAAAAAAATAGGAATAAGCGCTCGGTTTCATAAGAAGGAATGCAAAAAAGGGACTGAAAATTATTGACTAAATTGCATGCAATAAATTACTAGTCAATATTATACATGTATATTTGTTTTCGAAGGGGCAGGTCCTTCCGCAGAAAAGGATCAAAAAAAATGAATAAGGAAAATAAAACTTGGCCACATGTCAGGTGACCTTATTGTGCGCTGTGTTATATTTGGGTTGACGGCTATGGTGGAGACATGAACCCGGGCCGGGAAACAGAAAATTTGGAATCAGAAAATACAAAATTAAACCATTGACCATTTAATAAGTCCAGACTTGTGTAGTTTTAAAACAAAATGACAAATGAGAAGAGTAATACTAATTTGCTTTGTAGCCATCCTGAGCAGCAATCTGAATGCTCAAATAACAGAGTCCATATTTTGGAATGGTAAGCAGAGAACCTACAAGTTCTTTCTCCCAACCTCATACACCGGGACACAAAAAATTCCTATGATTATTTCACTCCACCCAGGTTTTAGTAATGCGGATAATCATATGAATGCTGCCAAATGGCATTTGTTTGGTGATACAGCAAACTTCATTTCCGTTTACCCAAACGGCACATCAAATCAACCAGCAAGTACCAATTTTAGTTGGAATGCCTATAACTTATCAACGGGTAGTTCCGCTGATGATGTAGGCTTTTTAAATGCACTTATAGACAGCATGATAACGAACTTTGCTGTTGATACTTGCAGAATTTACATTTCCGGTTTTTCAAATGGTGCATGGATGTCGTGGAGAATGATGTGCGACTTCACAAACAGGTTTGCTGCAGTTGCTCCACTAAGTGGCTCATGGAAATATGGCAAAGATGGCTTTTGTGACCACGGAGGTTGTAATGGTTCAACCATCCCAGGCACAAACCCTCCTTCTCAAGAAGCTACCATGAACTGCATACCGTCTAGAAGAATTCCTTACATGTATTACAGAGGAACAAATGAAGTAAATCTTACTGATAGAGCAATTACAGACCCAAATGGCATCTACTTTTGGTCTCGTCACAATGGGTGTGATACCATACCTACTATTGGTACCATCAATAGTAATGGTGACCAAATTATCCGAGAGAGATATCTTAATTGTCAAGATAGCACTGAAACGATAATTATGAATGTAGTGGGAAATTCTCATACATGGCATGCATCAGCCACAAATGAGTTTTGGAAATTCCTTAGAAAGTATAGCAAATGCTCAGGAGTAATTACATCCGGGATTTCTAATATCCATGATAATAATAAACTAGAAATTTACCCAAACCCAACAAATTCAACGCTTTTCATCAAAACAGCGTATATTTCTTGGTTTCAATTCAGCATTTTCAATGCAATGGGGCAGGTTATTTTGCAGGAGCGACAGAATGACAATACTATTGATGTTTCCTCTTTGCAATCAGGCATTTTTTTCATTCGACTGAAGGATGAAAAAGGGCAATGGTTCAATTCAAAATTTATTAAGGAATAGTTTCATGCAAAAACTATTCACTACTTTTTTGGTTTGTTTTTTCAGTCTGATTATACAGGCCCAAGTACCGGGTTATGAATGGCTACAATCATTGAGCGGCTTAAACGATGATGTAGCAAGAGGGGTTTGCCTGGATAGCATGAGCAATATTTACATCACAGGTAGTTTTTCCGGAACTACAAATATTGGTGGACAAACACTAACATCAAATGGAGCAGCTGATATTTTTATTGCAAAATTAAACGCCAATGGCAATTTAGTTTGGGCTAAATCATTTGGGTCAGTAAGCCTCGATTACGCATTTGATATTGATTGTGAATCAGGGGGTAATTTTGTTGTAACAGGTGGGTTCAGACAAACAATGACATTAATTCCAAACACAGTAATAGCCAGTACAGGAGGGTTTGATTTATTCACGGCTAAATTTAACACCAATGGTGATTGTTTATGGGCAAAAACAGCAACAGGGCTAGCTTCTGAATATGGTAACGAAATCGTAGTTGGTGACAACAATAATATCTGCGTTGTTGGTAATACAAATGGACAAATGATTTTTGGCAGTGACACATTGTTTCATGCTGATAGTACAGATTTGTTTATAGCTTCATATAATTCTTTAGGTGATCTATTGTGGGTTAGAGGAATTCCAGGTTATGGTAGCGCAGGTGCACGGGGTGTTGATATTGATATATTCGGGAATACAATTGTTGCAGGTTCTTTTAATGGTTCAATATCTATTGACAACATTAATTTTAATTCAACAAGTCAAAATCTGAACGATGTATTTATAGCCAAATATTCTGTTAGCGGTTCAATAATATGGGCAAAGCGTTTTGGTGATTTGGGTGACGATTATGCTCGTGGGGTAGGCACGGATTCTTCAGGTAATATCTATCTTTCCGGAGTTTTTTCAAATTCAGTTAATTTTGACGGTAATACACTCTTTGCCAGCGGAAACACAGATATTTTCTTATTGAAGTTAACTCCTTCAGGTAACTTCGTTTGGATAAAGCAATTTGGAAATTCGGGGACTGAAGAAGGATGTGAAATTGAAGTAAGCCCAGCTGGCGATGTGTTTATCACAGGAGGCTTTTCGCAAACAATAACTTTAGGAAGTAGCACATTTTCATCACAAGGCTTCAGAGATGTGTTTGTTGCAAAAATAGACACGAGTGGTAATGTTGTTTGGGCAAAAACAGCTGGAAGTAGCACAGATGATGTAAATTACGCCATTGGGTTAAATAGTATTAATGAGGATATTTGTACTGTAGGCACTTTTTCCGGAACTTTTAGTGATGGTCTCACCTCTCTGACTGCATCCGGCAATGTAGATAGTTACATTTCAAAAATATCATTGATTCAACCAATTGGCATTCAATTGACTGGACAGAGGGAAACAGGGTTTTATATATATCCTAATCCTTCAAGTGAAATAATCTTTGCTGACTGCAAAAGTGGCTTTCAAATTTACAGTTCAACAGGACAATTGGTAAAGCAGGGTGACCTAGCAAAAACCCAAGTCAACATTTCAAACCTGCCAAAAGGACTTTACATTTTAAAGACAGAAAACCAATTGGGACGATTTATAAAGACAGAATAAGCAAGCGCAAGACAAGATTAACCTGCACTTCCGGGTTCGGCAAGGGGATGATTTCCGGGGCCTGTTACTGATTTTTACTGAAATGATCCGGGTTCGTAAACCGGTTTCCTCCTTCAGCGGAATCCGGTAAGCTCAGATGTTTTTCCGGTGATTTGTCTTTCTTTCTTTTGCTGTAATGAATAAGTTATTCCTGCGGTTTGTTTTTTGGGATTTCTTTCCCAATTAGGGCCCCAATAATTTAGGACCAAGATGATTCTGGGAATACCAAAAGAAAGCCGGGCAGGAGAAAACCGGGTGGCCATATCGGTGGAGATAGCCAGGCAGATGATCAAGGCCGGCTTCCGGGTATTGGTTACAAAAAATGCAGGGGCAAAGGCAGGCCAGAGCAATGAAGCGCTCGAAGCCGCTGGTGTCACTTTAATGCCCGACAATCAGACTGTTTTTTCAAATTCTGATGTGGTATTGATGGTCAATCCGCCCGGGCTCGAGGTGGCCCCCGACCTGAAAGAGGGCAGCAAACTGATTTCCTTTTTGTATGCCCATACCCAGCCGCAGCTGATCAAAATTCTGCTCGACCGCAAGGTAGATGCCTTC
>CANHCT010000012.1 GCA_947459175.1 Hymenobacteraceae bacterium | reverse complement strand
GTTGCGGAGGTATCTGAACCCATGAGGATGTTGCGCCCGTCGGTCAGGGTCATGGAGGTAATGGCATTGACAAAAATGGGGGCGGCCTTCAGGGCAGCTTTTTCAGCACCGCGGTTCATCTTCAGCACCACATCGTCCAGCAACGATTGCCCTCCCTGAATTTGGGAGATGTTGTCCAGCACGGGTTTGGCTTCGGGGGGAAGCAGGAGTTTCAATGCCTGGTTTCCGAAATAACCATCGGTAACACTCAGCTGGGATGCCGCCGAATTGGCACCCGCCGAAAGGGCTTCCCTGAGGCCGGAAATGATTTCTTGCTCGCTGATTCCGAGTTTTTCAAGGTGTTCGCAGGAGGTTGGAACCGTCAGCAGGACCAGAGCAAAGACAAAAGAAAAAAGTGTTTTCATCATGGGCGCAATTTACCAATTGATTGGATTTAAACCTTTCGATTGCAGGTATTCGTTGCATTTTACAAAATGGCCGTTGCCGAAAAAACCCCTTTCCACACTCATGGGCGAAGGGTGCGCAGACTCCAGAATCAAATGTTTTCCGGCATCTACCAGCTGGGCCTTTTTGCGTGCCGGGCTGCCCCAAAGCATAAAGACCACCTGCTCTTTCTCTCTGGAAATCAACTGAATAACCTCGTCAGTAAAAGTTTCCCAGCCTTTGCCCTGATGCGAATTGGAGAGTCCGGCCTGAACCGTAAGTACAGTATTGAGCAACAATACGCCCTGATCGGCCCAATAGGTCAGGTTGCCCGAAACCGGAATTTCTTGTCCTGTTTCCTTTTTCAGTTCTTTGAAAATATTGAGCAGTGAAGGCGGCTTCGGCAGCCCGTCGGGCACCGAAAAACTCAGGCCCATGGCCTGTCCGGGATTGATGTAGGGGTCTTGTCCCAGAATTACCACCCGGAGCTTATCCCAGGAACAATGTTCAAAAGCATTGAATATCAGCTTTCCGGGCGGATAAATGGTTTGGGTTTGATATTCATTTTTCACAAAAGCAATCAGATTTTCGAAATAAGGTTTCGAAAACTCAGCCTGCAACCGCAGCTTCCAGCTTGCCTCCAGTTTCACATCAGCCATGCATGAGAAAAGATAAGCGCCAAATATGGTGGAAAAATGATCTTCAGCAGCTTATATCATCCGATTTTGTTTCGGGTGCAAATCGGTTCCCTTTCCTACCTTTGCCGCCCCATGTCGACAAGCGAAAATGCCACAACCGATATCCTTTCGGCCAATTATCTACCCTGGCTGAAAGGGCATGAAATATTTACGCTGGTCGGAAAACTGGCGGACGAACTGGGTTTGGAAACCTACCTGATCGGCGGATTCGTCCGGGATTTGATATTGAACCGGGAAAGCAAAGATGCCGACTTTGTAACCCTGGGTGATTGCCTTCCGCTGGCCGAAAAGCTGGCCGAAACTTTTGGTCCGCATTGCGAGGTGGGACATTTTAAAAATTTCGGTACGGCCCAGGTGAAGCACAAAGACTGGGTGCTGGAATTTGTTTCGGCCCGCAAAGAATCTTACCGAAGCGATTCCCGGAAGCCGGAGGTAGAGCCCGGGACCCTGGAAGAAGACCAGAACCGCAGGGACCTGACCATCAATTCACTGGCCATCTCCCTGAATAAAAAGACTTTTGGAAAATGGCTCGATCCCTTCGGCGGGCTGACTGACCTGAAAAACAAAATCATCCGCACACCGCAGGAGCCTGAGCGCACCTTTTCCGACGATCCGCTCCGGATGATGCGGGCCATCCGTTTTGCTGCCCAGCTGGGCTTCGATATTGAGGCAGATACCTTCGGGGGCATTCAGAATATGAAGGAACGCATCCGCATTATTTCGGGAGAACGCATTTCGGATGAACTGAACAAAATCATTCAGGTTCCCAGCCCCTCATATGGATTTAAGCTTCTGTACTACAGTGGTTTACTAAAAGAGATTTTTCCTGAAATGGTGGCCCTTGCCGGTGTGGAAAACAAAGACGGCAAGGCGCACAAAGACAATTTTTTCCATACCCTGGAGGTGCTGGACAACACCGCAGCCCGGAGCAAAAACCTGTGGCTGAGATGGGCCGCCGTATTGCACGACATAGCCAAACCGGCCACCAAGCGCTATGTGCAGGGCGAAGGCTGGACCTTTCACGGCCATGAGGAAAAAGGGGCCCACATGGTGCCCGGCATATTCAAAAAATTGCGCCTTCCGCTCAATGAACATATGAAGTATGTTCAAAAAATAGTACGGCTTCATCTGCGGCCCATCTCCCTGACCAATGAAGCCGTGACCGATTCTGCAGTACGCCGGCTGATGTACGAAGCCGGTCCCGACCTGGAGGATCTGATGATTTTATGCCGGGCCGATGTCACCACCAAAAACCCGAATAAGGCCAAAAGGTATCTGGAGAAATTTGACCGGGTGGATGAAAAGATTGCCGAAGTAGGCGAAAAAGACAAACTCCGGCTTTTTCAGCCCCTGCTTACAGGGGAAATGATTATGGAGGTATTTGCACTGAAACCCGGCAAAGAAATCGGCATCATCAAAGAACAAATCCGGGAGGCCATACTGGAAGGGCACATCAAAAACACCCTGCCCGAATGCTTGTTTATGGCTATGAAACTGGCAGCAGAAATTGACCTGAGCCCTGCACCGGGTTTTGACCCCGAGGCTTTCATTTCAGCCCGTGAGGCTGAATAAGAAAATTTCAGCTTGAAATCCGCTAAAAAAAGCTCTTTATCAGATCATTGAAAATGGCAAAAGCCATCAGGGCCAGGATCAAAAACATCCCGATTTTTTGTGCCCACTCCATAAAAACCAAAGAGGGTTTTCTTCGGGTGAGGATTTCGTAGGTGAGCATGAGCGAGTGACCGCCGTCGAGGGCAGGAATGGGAAGCAGGTTCATGAATGCCAGAATGAGGGAAAGCATGCCTGTATTTTTCCAGAAATTAATCCAGTCGAAATTGGCTCCGAAAAAGTCCCGGGCAATGCCGATGGGGCCCGAAACGGCATTGGAAGGCGATACTTCACCTTTGAATATTTTTCCAAAACCGGATAGGTTCATGTCCAGAATTTCGATGGCCATTGCGGTTCCTTTGGGTATGGACTGAAAAAAGCCATAGTGTGTAACCCCCTCATTCAAAAGAAGTTTTGGTTTAAAACCAATCAGTCCGTCGCTTGAAATCTGCAAGGGAAAATGCAAGATCTGATCCGCTCTCTGCACATGCAGGGTCACATTCCGGCCTTTCATTTTACTCAAGACATCCTGCAATTGCTGGAAATAATAAATCCCGATACTGTCAACCCCCATAATCCGGTCTCCGGCTTTGAGACCGGCTTTTTCGCCGGGCATTCCGCCCATCACCATGCCCACTTCAAAAGGAGCGGCAGGCGAAAACAGGCGCTTTCTGGCCTTCCGATCGCTCAGTTTTTCAATCAAATCGGAAGGAATGCGGATATCCATAAGTTTTCCTTCCCTGGAAATGGTGTAGAAAGAGTTGGAATTCAGGAATACCTCCGGCGACAGGGTTTCTTCGAACCGGTCAATGGTTCTGCCGTTTACCTTCACGATTTTATCTCCGTCGCGAAGGCCCATTTCTTCTCCCAGTTCATGGGCCACAATACCATATTTAACTTCCGAGAGGGGGAGATAATGCTCACCTGATATCCAGATGATGCCAATAAAAATGAGAATCCCCAAAACGAAATTCACCGTGATTCCTCCGAGCATCACAATCAGTCGTTGCCAGGCGGGCTTGGCCCGGAATTCCCAGGGTTCGGGGTCTTTGTTCAGGTTTTCGGTGTCGAGCGATTCGTCTACCATGCCCTCAATTTTCACAAAACCACCCAGAGGAATGGCCCCGATACCGTATTCGGTTTCGCCCTTTTTGCGGGAAAAAAGTGTGGGGGGAAAGCCGATAAAAAATTTGCTCACCCGCATACCAAACCATTTGGCAGGCAGCATATGGCCCATTTCATGTAGGCCAACCAAAATGGTAAGGGACAAAATGAGCTGCCCCGCCATAATTAAAATATCCATAATTTCGTTTTAAGTGTTGCTAAATACTTGATTATCAATCCATTCACCTGCCATAATTCGGGTTTCCTCATCCGAGGCAACATAGTCTTCATATACCGGATTGGCTACATGGGTTCCATTCTGCAAACAGTAGGCCAAAAGTTCAGGAATCCGGGCAAAGCTGATTTTTTCCTGCAAAAAAGCTTGCACAGCCATCTCGTTGGCGGCATTGAGCCGGCAGGCTGCATTTCCCCCATCTCTCAGTGCCCGGAAAGCCAAATCCAGGCATGGAAAAGCCTCTGTATCAGGATTTTCGAAGCTCAGGCTGGGGTATTTCAAAAAATCAAACCGGGGAAAATCGGAGGCTATGCGGTCCGGATAGACCATGGCATATTGGATGGGGAGTTTCATATCCGGGAGGCCCATTTGGGCTTTCATGGAGCCATCGGTAAACTGCACAATGGAATGAATAATAGACTGAGGATGAACCACTACCCGGATTTGTTCCGGCTCCAGACCAAATAGCCATTTGGCTTCAATCACCTCAAAGCCTTTGTTCATCAGCGTGGCCGAATCGATGGTGATTTTGTTGCCCATGCTCCAGTTGGGGTGTTTCAGTGCCTGAGAAACATTTACATGCTCCAGGTCTGATTTTTTCTTTCCCCGGAAGGGTCCGCCGGAAGCGGTGAGGTATATGCACTCGATTGGATTGGACATCTCGCCAACCAGACACTGGAAAATGGCTGAGTGTTCCGAATCTACGGGAATCATGGCCACCCGGTGTTTTTCCAATTCGGCATTGACCAATTCGCCCGCCACCACCAAAGTTTCTTTGTTGGCCAGGGCAATGGTTTTGCCTGCCTTTATGGCATTAAGTGTCGGTTCGAGGCCTGAATATCCCACAAGTGCATTCAATACCAAATCGATTTCCGAAGATTCCACGATTTGGGCAAGGGCCTTTTTTCCGGCAAATACTTTGATGCCTTCCGGCCAAAGGGCTTCTTTGACCAGACTGTACTGGCTTTCGTCGCCGATGACCACGGCATTGGGCTTAAAGCGGAGGGCCTGCTGAATCAGGTCCATACCCCGGTTGCCAGCTGTTAGTATCTCTACCCTGAACCTATCCGGATTTCGGGCTATCACATCCAAAGCCTGCACCCCGATGGAACCCGTGGAGCCAAGAATGGCGATGTTTTTTTGTCTTGAAGAATTCAATTTATACAAAACTGGTCGGCGCCAATCAATAATAATTAGCACTGCGTGTCAATCATTTGTAAGCCGGATTTATTTTGGTGCTGAATATGGTAGACAAAAAACAAAGCTCCGGCAGGTGGCCAAAAATAGTCTATTTCCTTGTTTCGGAGAAAAGCGTGACAATTTATTTTCCTAAGTACTGATTACCAAAGTGTTTGGAACCAGGCATTTCAGCCTGCGTTGCCATGTTTTATGCCATCGGGCTTTGGATTCAGGGCAACTTTCCTGCGAGGGCCTGAAGACTATCGGCCCAAATGCGGTAGCCTTCTGCATTGAGGTGGACACCATCGGAGGAGAATTTCAACAGCATTTTATGGTCCGGCGCAAAGACGGGATTCAGATTCAGACAGATAAACCCCTGTTTTTCAATCATTTCTTTCATTCTTAAATTCATGCCTGTCTGTTCGGATTCCACTTCAGGGCGATAGCGGGTATAAAAAGGAAGCGTACAAACGGATTTCACTTTTTTGGATTTCAGGCGCTCCAGTATGGTTTGGTAATCTCTGAGGATATCTGCCGTATCGCGGCCGGAGAGCAAGTCATTGATTCCGATTTGCAGCATCACCCATTGAGTTCCGGGTTTTACGGCAGCATCAAGCCTTACGAGCAGGGCGTTTGTCGTTTCTCCCCCGATGCCGCGGTTGGAAACTTTTTTTTGAGAAAACAGCTCCTGCCATTCACACTGCTCCATGTGCGAATCGCCGAGAAAAACCCAATCGTAAGTGCCTGTATACAAGTATTTTTGCTTCGTTATTTCATTCTGCCAGTTCTTTCCGAAGGGGGGTGTCAGAAAATAAACCCGGATTCTTTCTCCCAAATCCAGATACCGGAAAAGAAAAAGCCCTGCCACAGCCGAAGCTGCCAGTAAGAACAAGATCCACCTTTTCATAGCCTCTTGTAAATGGTCCCTTTGTAGCCCGGCGGTATCTTGAAGCTGAACCGTTTCAATATGGATTCCAGAAAATTACCAAAGGCTGAATTTGGTTTCATGGTGATGTATCCAACAGGCCTCATTGGAATAAACTTTGCATACAATCCAAATTCTTTTGCACTTTGGGGCGGGTCCTGAACGATTATATAGTTGAATTTAAATTGATTCAGATGGTATTCACGACGCATCGGAGTATGAGAACCCCTTTCCAAATATTGGAAATCGCTTCCGGATTGTACTATGACATAAAAGAAGCAATCGTCACCAATAACCCTGCTGCCTTTTGGAATCCGTTTTTTTACTTCAGTAAGTACTGTTTCAGCATTTCTTTGGTTGGCAAAGGTCCACACTATCAAGTTTTTAACACAAAAAATTCCAAAGTTTATCAGGAATACGGGAATAAGAACCCAAAGTGGATTTAATTTTCCCGGCAAAGAAATTTCCTTCAGGCTCAAAGCCATGAGGAGGTATACGAAAGGCATATTCAGAATGGAATAGATGCCGGTATCTGCCACCAGAAGATAAAAAGCCGGAATATTGATCAGGCATATCAGAAAAAGGGGATGCCGTCGAATTTTGGCATTCAACAGACCTGCTAATGCCAATATTATGGCAAGTGCAATGGATGGTTTTTGAAACACCGGTAAAAAAAGATTTCCCCCGATATAACTATCTGCAAGATTCTGAGCAGCAATAACTTCGCGGGGTTTACCAAAAAAATATTGCCATGCTTCAGAATAGCCTCCGAAACCCCAAAAAACCCATATGGAATACAGAAGCGCAACAGACATCAAAACAATAAAACCTTGCAAAAACGATTTTGGGCTCAGGTCTTTTATAAAATAACCCAATAACACGAGACAGGGTCCGATAAGGCAAACCGCAATCCTTGGGGTGGTGAGCAGGGCCAGACCAAAAGCAATTCCGCAATAGACGAAATCATATAACCGTTTTGTTTTCAGTGCCCTTAGTTCGAAAAAAATGCCCGATCCGGCAAAAAAAAGTGCCATGGAGTCCATTCGGGCGGAGTGAATGCTTTGAACAAAAATGACATCAAAAACGAGCAAAACTGCGGCTGCGACCGACAGGCGAAACGAAACCTTTTGTTGCTGAAGTATTTTAAATACAACAAAAACGAAAAGGAAACCAAACGCAAGTCCGGGGAAACGAATCTGGGTTATTCCCAAACCAAAAGTCCGGATTATTCCGGAAAGGACGAGGAAATAGCCCGGACCATACGCCTTGGACTGGGGATAATAATAATCAATGAGCGGCCCGATGGGAGCCATGAATTCGCCGGTTTCGGAAAAGTGCATCGCCATACTGGCAAAATATGTTTCATCGAACCAGGGAAGAGGACTAATAGAAAGGGAAAATAAATGGAAAAGAAACAGAAAGCCTGCAGCAAGTACCAGAAGAGGTTTTTCTTTCAGGAATTTCACTTCAGGATTGGTGATAAACCTTGTCAATGAGATAGTTGGGCCGCTTTCGGCTTGCATCCAAAGTACGCCAAAGGTATTCGCCCAAAATACCGATTGATATCATTTGAAATGAAGAAACAAACAACAATACAAGCATTGTACTGCTCCAACCCTGATTACTGACCAGGCCGGTAACTTTGGCAAAAGCTACAAAGAGCCCGTAACAAAGAGCCAAAAATCCCAAAAGAAAACCAATAGATGTAATGGCACGGATGGGCAGAAAAGAAAACGAAACAAAAGAATCTACAAACAACTTGAGTTTCTTTTTCAGTGTCCACCGGCTCTTGCCGATTGCCCTTTCTTTTCTGGTGTAGGGAATGCTTACATAGTCGAATCCCAAAGCCAGCATCAGGTAAAGACTATTGGTGTTTTTTTCCTGCATACGCACAATTTCTTCCCGAATCATTCGGTCGAACAACACATAGTCAAAGCCGCCTTCGGGAAGATTTTCCAGGGCAAAATTCTTCATGAGAAACTGAAAGGTGGAGGCAAACAAATCTTTAAAGAAGCCTTCCTTTCTCTCTTTTCTGTTGGCAATCACCAACTTCATTCCGCTTGTCCAGTAACTGTACATTTTGGCCATCAACTCCGGCGGATCCTGCAAGTCGGCAGTAATCACCACATTGCAGTCGCCGGTAGCTACTTGCATTCCGGCCACAATGGCATTGTAGGAGCCATAGTTGGCCACCAGCTTCACTACTTTTACTTTTCCGGGATTGGCCGCCTCAAATTTCAGTAGTTCCGAAAGCGTTCCGTCCTTGGAACCATCATCTACCATGACATATTCGAATTCTAGCCCCGAGGGAAGGTTGGACTCATTCCTGAGCAATTCGGCGGTTGTTACCGGAATATTTCCCTCATTGTAATAACAAGGAATAATGATGGATAACTTTGGCATCTGTTTTTCCGGAAAACACCGGATAAGAATTTTTGAGTGTGCAAATCAATTAAATTATTCTTAATGCACTGCGGGGCTTGGATGAATCCCCTTAATTTGTGTTTCAAATTTCGATTATTGTCCTGATGAAAAATATGCATTTTGCCAAAATCCTGAAAGTTGCCTGTCTGTTTGCCTTGTCTCTGCTTAATTTATCTCAGGAGTCCAAAGCCCAGCGTTTTACAGGCAACATCATTGCAGGAATCAATGGTGCCCAGATAGACGGTGACGGTTTCAGCGGATTCAACAGAGCCGGGCTTTTGGCTGGTTTCGGTGCTTCTTTTAAAATAGATGAGCATTGGAGTGTAGGTCCGGAATTTTTGTATTCCGGGAAAGGAAGCCAGGTGACTTTGGATCAGATAACTGAGTTGGGACTGGCCCCAATCAAATATAAATTGCGCTATATCGAGATTCCGGTGATTGCCGGCTATAAGGTCAGGGACAGATTCGGGGCTCTGGCGGGACTCTCTTTCAATTACCTGATTAGCGGCGAAATTGACAATGGAACCAACGCAGAGCCTTATGATGCTTCCCCCTATTTCAAAAGAATGGATTATCAGTTCCTTACCGGATTGGAATATGAGATTTTCGACAATATCTGGCTGCAGGGGCGCTGGAGTTACTCCATTATTTCAGTAAATAAGGGCAATCTGACAACCATAGGCATTTCCAATGTGATTGGGCCCAGAGGAGGCATGTTCAATAATGTTCTGCAGTTTTCCCTCCGGTACAAACTGAATCTGGACAAGGATAAGCAGTGAACGAATTGGGTGTTTGAAACGGAATTTAAAAGGATGTATTCGACAACTGGTCGAAAACCGGATTCAATAAATTTAAGCATGTTTTTTCCTTTCTTCAGTCTGATAAAGCCTTCCTTTCAAAACCATTTTGCATACTTGAAACCTGAAGGAGAACAGGGAAATATCTGATTTTCGGCTGCACGGCCGGAAAAGAAAACCTCTGTTCATTGTTTTAGAAAAACCAAAATTTGGTCTATGAACTTTAATTTTATTTGATTTTATACTTAAAAAATGACAATTTCGCTAATAAAGTATACATTCTGATAATGCCTGATCCGCATGAGACTCAGGCCTGATAATCAAACAAAATTTTCCCTTAAGGCCAGGAAAAAGAACCAATGTGAAATCAATAATTTAAATCCCCGGTGTTTCCGACACGCCAATGAGGCAGAACCTGAAACCGAATTGTCAAATTCTTAAAATATTTTTTTCTTCTTAGCTTTGCCTGCACTTTTCTCAATTCAACTTTTGAAAGAGTTTTGGATTTGATGTGGTGATACCCGTCTGCCGTCCATTTTATTTTTTCAAGCACTATGTTCGGAGAACAGATAAATAACCTGAAACCGGAAATAGCTTTTCCTTTTCTTAAACAGCATGGTTCTCATTGATTTAATATTGAAATTTTTGTTGAAACTCAACTACACCATTTCGGTTCGACTTAATGATTTCCGGGAAGCGCACTACTCCAGCACCTGCGCCCGCATTACAAGCCTCGAATTTTTCTTTGCGTTTGTTGCAATCTTAGCATGGGTATTTCCTGGCCTTTCAACAACAGAAGACTTTATTTTTTTTCTCGGGCTCGTCTATCTTTTCGTTATGGTTTCCTTCTTTCTTATGGGCGGCCTTTTCCTCAGAAAAATTGAAGACCTAAAAATCAGAGCTGAACATACCAATATGCTGGAATCGGGTTCTGAAGCCCCTTATTTTTTTGCAGCTTTATTTTTATTGTTTGGCTTTTTTGCAGTTTTCTGCTTTTTCCTGATTCCGCGATTGGTTGCGGTATTCCCCGAGTTAATCAGGGCAAATAAGTTTGAGTTGTATTATTAAGAAGTTTCTTAATTCATTTGTCCACGGCAGGCCCACTTCAGGGTTTTTACCTTGCCCGTACGCATTTTTATCTGCAGCCACATCAATCCGGTTCCGGGCAAAGGCATAAAAAGCCGGTTTTCTCTGCGCTCAAAATTCCGAATAATCTTTCGGGTTCTGCCTTCGGGAGTAAAAGCGCATATTTCCTCTGCTTCCTCTGCTTCTCCGGATTCCAGCACCAGCATATGCTCCCGTTCATAGATTTTCCAATCTGACATTTGACTTTGGAAAGGGCGGGAATCCACAAAGGTGCCGCTGACCCGCAACCGGGCATACACCGGCAGGTGATCGGAGACTTTGAAAAGAGAATTGATGACAGCGGCAGGAGCCGAGTTGTTTGTACCCGAATTGATGCTTTGATTGTAATGCAATCCGTCGTTTCCGATGGCCCGATAAGTGCCTGAAATATATCCTAATTTCGCTGAGTCATTCAGCAAATGCCGGTTCATGAGAATGAAATCAAAGCGATCGTCGAGCCCGCCACCACTGAAACAGCCGTTGCTGTTTAAACTGGGGCATTGGGTGTGAACATTGGCAAAAGAAGAATTTGAGGTCCAGCTTCCAATCCGGTTAACCGGATCCAGAAACTGGTAGGCAGCATTGGTTCCGGGTAATATCAGGTTTTGAAATCCGGTTTCTGTACTCGTATACACATTGAAATCCCCCATTATCAGGCAGTTCTCCTTTTTGGGAAATGCATTTACAAAATTGCGGATGGTGGCGGTCATGTTGGCGCGGTCTGTCCGGTCAGCAGATGTATTGCCAGCCTTCAGATGGCAAACCAGGGCATTAATCCAGATGGTATCGCCCTGGCTGAGGGCGGCCGTTTTGAGGTAGAGACGGAAATGATGGGTAAGGCGGTAAATCGTTTGTGCTGCAGACTGATTTTTGAGCACCAGTTTGTTGGTGTTGTAGTACAAAACGCTGGTCAGGGTTCCGGAGGGCTCTGCCACAAAGGCCGATTTGGCATAATGCGTTGTTCCATCGGTATTCAGCACATTGCTCAGAAAACCACCGGCCACAGCGGGATTGGTGTTCATCTCGCATACGCCAAGTAAATCGGGCATAGTATATTTCATAATCACCTTAAATTCAGGGTTTTTTATGGAAATGCCATTGTTGGTATTGGTACAACCTGACACGACATTGCCGTAATTGGTCAGATTGTAAAACATTACCGAAAGGGTATCGGTCTGCGCCTGAGAGGGAAACTGAAAACAAAGAGTTAACACAGTACCAAAAAGCAAAAGGGCCATTTTCATGCGGGCAATTTGCTGATTTTTCCCCGATCGGGGCCAAAGAAATTCCATGAGGCCACATTTAGGATTTTATACAAATTTCTCACATTTGGTCTTTGATTTTATGCACCACAATTTGAAACTACTTTTTACCCTGTCCGCTCTCAGCCTTTTGGGCTATCGGGTTGCAGGTCAGATTACCATCACACAGGCCGATATGCCCTCTTCCGGAGATACCCTGCGGTATTCAAACGGCGTCTTTTCAGCCACCCTTCCCTTTGACCTTGCCGGAGCCAATCAAATCTGGGATTTTTCAACCCTCACTCCTTCTTCGCAGGATGTGGAATCTTACAAATCCTCATTGCAAACCCCTTATGCCTTTTTCTTTTTCGGCTTAAATAAATACGGAAGAAAAATTGCCGATACCCTGGGTTTTTCCACATTTCAGTTTACCGATGTCTACAATTTCTACAAGAAATCTAACTCTGCATACGAGGTGGAGGGAATCGGATTGAGGTATCTGGGCGTGCCGCTTCCCGCATATTACACAGAGAAAGACAAGCTCTATCAGTTTCCCCTGCAATACAATGACCGCGACAGTTCCGGTTTTAAATTTACGATAAACCTACCCTCTTTAGGTTCTTATTCTCAGGTGGGCTATCGCATCAACGAGGCAGAAGGCTGGGGAACCGTGACCACCCCATTCGGAACCTTCAACTGTCTCAAAATAAAGAGCAGCATTTTTTCTGCAGACTCACTTAATATCAGCGGTTTCCCCATTAAATTCAACCGCAGAATTGTAGAGTACAAATGGTTGGCCAATGGTCAGAAAATACCCGTTCTGGAAATCACCGGCAACCTGATCGGAGGAAATTTTGCAGCCACCTCGGTCCGTTATCGGGATATTCCCCGCAGCAACACCCTAACTTCTCCCCCTGTTGCTGCCTTTTCTGCCAATCCTGTTTCTGCTGATGTATTCCAACCTGTTTCGTTTCAGAACAACTCGAGTGGTAATTTACTCCAATACCAGTGGACCTTCAGTCCTTCTCTTGGTCTTGGATATGAAAACGGAACTTCCGATACCTCCAAAAATCCGGTGGTATCGTTTTCTCAGCCTGGCTTGTACACCGTCAAACTCAGGGCCGGCAACTTTTTTGGAACGGACGAAGAAACCAAAACCAATTATCTGGTTATCAATGATCCCACCTCATCAGCCCCTCAGATTTCAAAACCTGAGCAGATATATGGTTTTCAGAACATGGCATTTTCTGCACCCGACTGGTTGCAAAACTGTCATGCCTTGCAATTGATATCGCCCGAGGGAAAAATCAGGTCTGCAAATCTGCATGAACACAACCTTGCCACACCCGGAATGCCCTTGCCGGCAGGCATATATGTTCTGCGGGCAATTCATGGCCGGACCGCCTGGCACAAAAAGATTTTGGCCGGAAACTTCCGGGAGTAATTTTCTGCAAAGGCAAACCAATTGGCATCATTTTGGTTGTTTTGCAGGCATATCCATATGAAAGAACTGAATGTAGACTTGGTCCTCAAAGCCTTATCAAGGGTGGAGGAACCTGACCTGAAAAAAGACCTGGTCAGTCTTGGTATGATCCGAAATCCTGAAGTGGAGGGAAATCTGATCAAATTTACTGTTCGCCTCACCACTCCGGCATGCCCGCTCAAGGAGCTGATAAAAGAACGCTGCCTGACAGCACTGGAAGAAGACTTCGGAACCGGTATCCGGGTAGAAATTTCTATGGATGCTGAAGTTACCAGTACCCGTTCTCAGGGCCCTTTGCTTCCGGAAGTAAAAAACATCATTGCCATAGCTTCGGGCAAAGGCGGCGTGGGCAAATCTACGCTGACCAGCAATCTGGCCCTTGCCCTGGCGGCAAACGGAGCTAAAGTTGGTCTCATTGATGCCGATATTTCAGGACCCAGCATTCCCACCATGTTCGGTGTGGAAGATGCCCAGCCCAGGGTGATGGTGCACGAAGGCCGGAATTTTCTCCTTCCGGTGGAAAGGCTGGGAATCAAGCTCTTGTCCATCGGATTTCTTGCCCATGGGGATACAGCTGTGGTATGGAGGGGCCCCATGATGAGTTCGGCTTTGAAGCAGTTTATTGCCGATTGCATGTGGGGCGAACTCGATTACCTGCTGATTGATTTGCCTCCGGGTACCAGCGACATCCACCTCACTCTGGTTCAGACAGTACCCCTGACCGGTGCCGTAGTGGTGACCACACCCCAGAAAGTAGCCCTTGCCGATGCCGCCAAAGGCATCTCCATGTTCGGACAAACCCCCATAAAAGTGCCCGTATTGGGCATTGTGGAAAATATGGCCTACTTCAGTCCTCCCGAACTGCCGGACAAAAAATATTACATCTTCGGGAAGGATGGAGGAAAAATGCTGGCTGAAAAATACGGACTGCCCTTCCTGGGGGAAATCCCCCTGGTACAATCTGTAAGAGAGGCCGGAGATGCCGGAATCCCGATTGTGATACATGAGGATGAGCCCATTTCATTGGCATTTTCCGAGTTGGCACGCAATGTGGCGCAACAGGTGGCCATCCGAAATGCCGGCATTGAAAATGAAATAGCAGATAATGCCATTGTTTCTTAATTTCGCCACCCTGTTTTTCAGACCCGTTGTATGACCGCAATAGAAAAGGTAGAACTTGCCATCGACTCCATCCGACCCTATCTGAAAGCCGATGGGGGAGACATTAAAGTACTGGAAGTCACAGAAGATCAAGTGGTTAAAGTAGAGCTATTGGGCTCATGCGGCGATTGCCCCATGAGCTCCATGACCCTGAAAGCGGGTGTGGAGGATGCCATTAAAAAAGCCATGCCTGAAATCAACCGGGTGGAAGCGGTAAATTTGGTTTCCTGATAATCGTTTGAAGGAAAAAATTCCCGATGGAAAAGGACAAAATCATAGAAGACATCAGCCGGTTTGAGCAAAAGCGAATCCTGAAAACAGGGCTGCAGCTTGGACTTGGCATTGCGGCGGCTTCTGTGCTCTTTTTTCCGGTGATGGCGCTTCTGGAATATTTTTTTTATCTCAGTCCGGCCTTTAAAATCAGCTTTTTGGGTGGTTATACGGTATTGGTTCTGGGGATACTTTATTCCCGAATCCTGAAACCCTGGTGGGAACTGAGGCAGACCAACAGCCTGGAGGCGTATGAAAAATTGTCTTCCCATGTTTCCTCCAGTATTTCCGGCATCGACGACAAGCTGATCAACTACCTTCAGTTGCTCGGTCTCAGTCTGAAAGACAACCACAACAGCCTGATTTCATACAGCTTAGGACAGAAAAGAGCCATCATCAGCGGCTTTCGCATACCGGAAAGAATCAGCCTGCAGATACCGGCGGGATGGTGGAAAACGACCCTGCCCATTGGCATTTCCGGCCTTTTGCTGGTGTTGTTTTTTTTCGATTTTGTGAGGGAGGGAAGCCAGCGGTTTGTGCACATCAACAAGCAATATACACCGCCGGCTCCGTTTGAAATCAGCACATCCGGAATTCCCGCCCGCATGCTTTCCACTCAAAACCTCGACATCCTGGCAATTGCACAGGGCAGCGCACTGCCTGAAAATCTGTTTGTCAAAATCGGAGCCCGGACCATCAAAATGAACAGGGAAAAACAGGGTGTTTTTTCCCAAACCATCCAAAACCTCGAGGTTGGCAACCATGAGCTCACAGTCTATTCAGGCAATATTTCTTCACCCGTCAGGAATCTGGAAGTTCTGGCACCCGGCCACATTACAGGCTTGAAAATACGCGTTTTTCCGCCTTCGTATACCCAAAAACCACAGGAAGTTCTTGAAAATGAAGGCAATATGGAAATCCCCAAAGGAAGCAGGGTGGTTTGGGATATTTCCGCCGAAAACCTGAAAGCCATGAATCTGGTGATGGGCAAAGCGCAGCCCATTCCCTTCCCCGAAACCGAAAACGGCAGATTCATCCGGGAGCAAAACATTTTGCAAAGCACAGATTATCAAATAGAAACCAGAAATATACTTAACCAACCCGATCAGAAACTGAGTTACACCATTTCTGTCACAGAAGACGAATTTCCCCGCATTCAGGTGAGCGCATTCCAGGATTCGTTGCAGATGTCGAGGCAATATTTTGCCGGCCGAATTTCTGATGACTACGGTTTTACCCAACTGAAGGCACAGGCACTGGACCCGGCTTCCCGAAAAGTGCTGGCCGAAGCACAGGTTCCAATTTCAGGATCGGGAAAAAATCAGGCCTTTGCCTATACCCCATCCGGAAAAATTGCAGAAATGGTAGCGAAGAATCCCGTTTTGCTGCTTTTCAAGGTTTGGGACAACGATGCGATAATCGGACCTAAACTTGCTGAATCCCAAATATTTAACCTGAAAGAATCCTCAAGGGAATTTGTTGCCGAATCGGTTGACCGTCTGGATAAAAAGAATGAGGAAAATCTGGAAGAACTGGTGAAAAAAACCGAAAGCTTCGAGAAAAATGCCAAGAAAATGCTGGAAAGCATGAAAGGCAAAAAAGAGCTGAACTGGCAGGATAAGAAAGAGTTGCAAAATTTTGTAGACAAGCAAAAAGATTTGTTCAAGCAAATTGAGGAGCTGAAAAAGGAAGCGGAGAAATCACTGCAAAACAAGCAGGACAATCAGCTTCAGTCGCAGGAACTCCTTGAAAAACAGGAGCAACTGAACAAGATGCTGGAGGAAATCCTGGATGAAAAAACCAAACAAATGCTGAAAGAGCTGGAAAAACTGCTCGAAAATCAGCAAATGCAAAACAAAGACCAGCTGCAGGAGGCATTTGAAAAAATGCAGGATAAAAATGAGTTTATCCGCAACGAACTCGACAGGGCCATGGAAATGCTGAAGCAGTTGAAGGTAGAAGAAAAACTGGAAAAAGCCACCAAGGACCTGGAAAAACTGGCAGAAGAACAAAACAAAGCCGGAGAAGAAAACGAGAAGAACGGTGATAAGCAGTCGCCTGAGCAAAAGCAGCAGGCACAGGAAAAGCAGAAGAATCTGAACGATATGTTTAAGCAAGTTCAGGAGGATGTGAAAGAACTGCAAAAACTGAATCAGGAGCTGGAAGACAAAAATCAGATAGATGCCGGGGAAGAAGACCAGAAGGGCATAGAGCAGGACCAAAAGCAAAGCGGCGAGAAAATGCAGCAGGGCAAAATGCAGAAAGCAGGCAACCAGCAGAAAAGTGCCGCAGGGAAAATGAAAAAAATGGCCCGCAAAATGGAGCAAAGCCTGATGGAAATGCAGGGCGGAGGATCTCAGGACGAGGACATTGGCGACCTGCGCTACATCATCGAAAACCTGCTGACTCTTTCCTTTGACCAGGAAGAAGTGTACAAGGAAATTTCTAAAGTCAATCAGCTGGATCCCAAGTACTTGGCACTCACCCAGAAGCAGATCAAAATCAGCGAAGATGCCGAAATCATTAAAGACAGCCTGAAGGCACTTGCGAAAAGGGCTCCACAGATTCAGAGTTTTGTAATGAAAGAACTCTTTGCTATGGATGCCGCCATCGAAGATGCCGTAAAATTTGTAAAAGCCCGCCGTCCGGATGTTTCGGCAGGCAAAGGACAACAGGCCATGACCAACATCAACAACCTGACCGTGATGCTGAAAGATGCCCTTCAGCAAATGCAGCAACAGCAGCAGCAACAATCAAAAGGAAGCAAAAGCTGCAAAAAACCAGGTAAGGGAAAACCTAAACCAGGTGGCATGAGTCAGATGCAAAAACAACTGAACGAGCAGATTTCCAAGTTAAAAAACGGACAGAAACCGGGTAAGGAAATGAGCAAAGAACTGGCCCAGATTGCACAAAAGCAGGCTGCAATGAGAAGGGCTTTGGGAGAATTGGAAAAATCGCTTCAGAAAGGAAAAGAAAAATCAGGCGGACTGGGCGATGTGAAACAGATGATGGAAAAAACAGAACGGGAATTGCTGAACAAAAAATTCAGCCCCGAAACCATCATGCGGCAGCAACAGATTCTTACCCGACTGCTGGAAAGCGAAAAAGCACTGATGGAGCGGGAACTTGACCAAAGAAGAGAAGCAGAAAAGCCCGATTCAAAGGAAAGAACTAACTTGCCCCCCGCGATCCGGGATTTGCTCCAAAAAAGTCGCTCACAAAAAGAACAGCTTCAGCAGGGTACACCCAAACTTACAGAAATGTACCAGGAGGTTTTTGATAAATATTTTGAATCCATTCAGAACAGTGGCTTATGAACCCGGTAAGTATTGAATTTCCCTCCATTCTGGACAACATCAAGATTGTGGAAAGTTTCATCGACAACAGCCGCGATGAGTACAGAATTTCTGACGATCTGTATGGCAATATCCTGGTGGCCATTACAGAAGCGGTAAACAATGCCATCCAGCATGGCAACCAAAGCGACAAAGATAAACTGGTTAAACTCACCTGCAATTCCGGCCCCCACGAAATCACCTTTACCATAGAAGATGAAGGCGGGGGATTCGATTACAACACCCTGCCCGATCCTACCAGCAACGAAAACATCCTGAAGCCCGACGGCAGAGGCATTTTCCTGATGAAGCACCTGTGCGATGTACTTCGCTTCGAAAATCAGGGAAGCAAGGTGGAGATGGTATTTTTTCTTTAAGCCAAAAGGAAGGGCTTCCGTAAATCTTTCAGAAAAAGCTGCAGGAAAGAATCCCGGCCGGCTGCCTTAATCTTCCAGAATTCCGCCCAAACCGCCCAGATTTCCGAACAGGCCTCCGCTTTCTTTTCCGGCATTGTTGCCGGCAGGGTTCAGGGCACCAATCAGTTTTCCGATGGGCATAGATTGCAGCCAAACCCTTCCGGTACCCCGCAGGGTAGCCAAAAACATCCCTTCACCCCCGAAAATCATAGATTTAAGACCACCTGCACGCTGCACATCAAAGTCTATGCTGTTCTCAAATCCAACCACACAGCCGGTATCTACCCGCAGGGTTTCATTGTTCAAAGTGCGCTCAATCAGGGTGCCTCCGGCATGGATAAAGGCTTTGCCGTCGCCACTCAGTTTTTGAAGGATAAAACCTTCTCCGCCGAATATGCCTGTGCCAAGTTTGCGGTTGAAATGCAGATTTAGCTTGGTTCCCAATGCCGCACAGAGAAAGGCATCTTTCTGCACAATCAACTCATTTCCACGCATTTGAGATAAATCCACAGGAATAATGGTGCCCGGATACGGAGCTGAAAAAGCTACATGGCCTTTTCCATAACCATGGTGGGTAAAATGGGTCATAAACAAGGATTCACCGGTAAAAATCCGGCTTCCTGCTGACAGCATTTTATCAAAAAAACCAGCATTGGGCTTGGACCCATCGCCCATTTTTGTTTCAAATTGGATGCCCTCTTCCATGTAGAGCATGGCACCGGCTTCGGCTATCACGGTTTCACCCGGATCCAACTCTATTTCCACTATCTGTATGTCATCGCCAATAATCCGGTAATCGACTTCGTGAGATTTCATGATTGATTTCTTTGATTTGACTGAATTTTGAGAAGACAAAATTAGGAGGCCTTTTCAATTCGGAAACGGATAATTGTTGTATTTCTTTCCCAAAGGCCTGCTGCACCGTGTATTTTTCTATGCCCTCATTCTCAAAGTGGTCAGTAGGCACGAACGGCCTTATTTTCCATGTAATTTACAAAAGCCTGATTGACAACCCTGTTGCCGCCGGGAGTAGGGTAGTTGCCTGAAAAATACCAGTCACCCGTGTGGCGGGGGCAGGCCTCGTGCAATCCTTCGATGGTTTGGTATACCACCCGGATACCCGCGCCGGTGTTTGGGGGGGTGATGATGGCGGCAATTTTTTCAGAGATTTTTTCAACGGAAAACTGCTTGTACAGCCTTTTTACAAAATTTTCGCGGTGGTCGGTACCGGAATCCCGGGCCGAAAGGCATTGTTCGTACACCTCATCGAGCAGATTTTCCTGACCGGTCTCCTGAAGCAGGGCTACCACGGCACGGAATGCCACAAATTCTTTCATTTTGCTCATGTCTATTCCGTAGCAATCGGGATAGCGAATCTGGGGTGCGGAAGATACAATCACAATCCGGGCGGGCTCCAGCTTGTTGAGCAGGGTGATGATGCTTTTTTCCAGAGTGGTTCCCCGGACAATGGAATCATCCATAACTACGAGTGTATCGATGCCTTTGTTGATTACCTCATAGGTGGTATCGTACACATGACTTACCATTTCATCGCGGTGCTCATCGTCGGTGATGAAGGTCCTCAACTTGGCGTCTTTTACCACCAGTTTTTCTACCCTTGGCCTGAAATGCAGCAGCTTACGATGTGCCTCCGGGCTGTGGGTATCCTTTTCAAGGGCGGCAAGGCGCACTCCGGCCAAATGGCTTTCCAGGCCGGAAATAAGCCCCAGAAATGCAGTTTCGGCGGTATTGGGGATATAGGAGAAAACGGTGTTCTCCAGATCGTAATCTATGGCCCGGAGGACCTGCTGAGTGAGTTTTTCGCCCAGGGCTTTCCGCTCGCGGTAAATCTCCGGATCGTTTCCCCGGGAAAAATAAATGCGCTCGAAGGAACAGGATTTAAGTTCCCGGGGTTCAGTAAAGGGTTTTTCGCTTACCAGGCCTTCCTGTGAAATAATCAGGGCATGGCCGGGGCGGATTTCCTTGATCTGATTATACGAGGCATTAAAGGCAGTCTTGATGGCCGGCTTTTCCGAAGCCACTACCACCACTTCCTCATTTTCGAAATAGCAGGCAGGCCGGATGCCGTTGGGGTCTCTGGCGACAAATGCAGCACCATTGCCGGTAAGGCCGGCCATGGTATAACCCCCGTCAAAATCCTTGCAGGAGCGGGTCAATACTTTTTGAATGTCGATTTCCGACTCAATTTTCCTGCTGATTTCCTGCTGGTTGTATTCAGTTTTATAATAGTTAAACAGCCGCTGTACTTCCTCATCCAGAAAATGCCCGATTTTTTCCATTACCGTTACCGTATCGGCCTTTTCGTAAGGATGTTGCCCGATTTCCACCAGGTGATGGAAAAGCTGATCCACATTGGTCATATTGAAATTTCCGGCCATCACCAGGTTGCGGCTTCGCCAGTTGTTCTGCCGGATCATAGGGTGGCACTTTTCAACCGTATTTTCCCCGTGGGTGCCGTATCTGAGGTGTCCCAGCCAGAGTTCACCGCTCCATTCCAGATGGTCTTTCAGCCATTTTTCGTTTTTAAACAATGCCTTGTTGCGGGTCTGAGCTTTGCGAAATTTTTTTCCGATTTTTTCAAACAACCAGGCCACCGGGTTGGGCTCGGTACTGCGTAGGCGGTGGATGTAGGGCTTGCCGGGCGGCATGTCGAGTTTGATGTTGGCCACACCGGCACCGTCCTGTCCGCGGTTGTGTTGCTTTTCCATGAGCAGATACAACTTCTGGGCTGGCCAAAGCGGACTCCCGTAGACATCTATGTAGTGCTGCAGGGGCTTTTTCAGGCGAATCAGGGCAATTCCGCACTCGTGGTGAATAAAATCGCTCATAGGATTTATTCCTTTCGGAAGGTCTCAAAACTACAGATTTTGTCTGATTGCTCCGAAGCCGGGTAAACAAATTTTTCTTACCCCCGGCTTTCTCAGAACCCGGAATTTATTTATTCCGATCATCTCCTTCAGCCGAACCTGCCAAAAGGGTTTGGGTGGGATAGGCAAATTGTACCCCGGCGGTGGCGGCCAGCTCGAAAATCCTGAGGTTGATTTCTTCCATCACCCGCATAAATTCCAAAAAATCATGTGTTTCGATATAAAACAAAACCCGGATGACATAGGCATAATCACCGAACTCCGCAAAGCGCACCATTCTTTCCTCTTTGTTGCACAAGGGATGGTCATCCAGCAAATCGCGAATGAGGGCAGTGAATGTCTCCAGTTTGTCTTTCGGGGTGCCGTACACCAGGGCAAGTTTGAAGTCGGCCCGGCGAAAATTACGCTGACTCAGATTGTCCAAAGGATTGTCTATCAGCATTTTGTTGGGCAGAGTAACAAAGCTCTTTTCCAATGTTCGGATCCTGGTGCTGCGAAAACCCACCTTTTCTATCGTACCGGTAATCTCTTTTACGCGGATGAGGTCTCCTACCACAAAAGGTTTGTCAAGAAAAATAGTGAAGGAAGCAAACAAATTCTCCAGCGACTCTTTGGCTGCAAGGGCAAATGCCAGACCGCCAAGACCCAGGCCGGCAATGAGATTGGCAATATTCAACCCAAAAACAAATCCCAAACTGAAAAAGAAGGACAGAATGACGAGAAAAATCTTGATTAACTCTTTCAGAAAAGGAAAAATCTGCTTGTCAAAAAGGCCCTCGGTTTTGGCCTCCTCCTTGCGCATCCATTCCAATGCAAAAAAATCGATGAGCCGCAAACAGAAAAAGGTAATGCATACAATCAGGGAAATTTCAAAACACCGCTGCAGCAGCATCAGCAGGCCGGGTCGGGTGGTATCTGCAATACCCCAGGCCTGCGGAATATCCAGGCGTGTGATAGAAAAATAAATCACCACCAGGGTGATAAGCCACTGCAGAGGCTTGGACAGCAGGGTGATAAAAGTTTTAACCGCATCCGAATGGCCTCTTCTGGCAATCAGCCGGTATAATATTCGGGACAAAATCACCGAAAAAAAGCGCCGGAGCAAAAAAAGGAAAACGATGGACAGCAGGACAAGCAGGTATTCCTGAACCGAATTTTCGGCAATCTCAAAATCAAGCCATCCGGGAAGAATCATGAAGGGTTCCGGTTAATTCAGGTGCAACATTAACAAGCCAATTTGAAAAAAAATTTATTTTCACTCAATCTGTTCTATACCAATCGATTGGGCCAAATGCTGAGAAAAAAGTCCATGTTATTGGCTTAAGTTTGGTTACTGTTGTTTTCTTAAGGGTATTTAATCTCAGTTTATTTTGCTGCATGAAAATCCGCAACCTCACCGACCGGTCGTTTTTTGCCAAAATGCTGCTCTTATTTGCCCTGCTCCTGCTCGGATATGCGCAAAAAAAAGGCGGTTTGGGAGAAACGATGAAAACCATGTTCGGTTCTGAAGTTTTCCGGATGCAGTATCCGGCCATAGGCCAACATTCTTTGATTTCTCAACTTCAACGCTGATTTTTTTTTGTTTTTTTGAAAGACCACCCCGGAAACAGGGTGGTTTTTTTATTTGAATTCGTTTGGTTCGATGAATTTGGTTTTATACAAAAATAAATTTTATGGACAAACTTGAAAAAAAGGCCCTGCTGAATTGTTCGATAATTTCATTTTGTCAATCACCGTCTTTTCCATTATTTAGCCGCCTATACCTCGCTATGTCCAAAAAATTTACCCCTGAAAAAATCCTGACCATTGATATCGGAGGCACGGGCCTGAAAGCTTGTCTGCTCGATTCTTCGGGAAATTTCCTGGAAGATTATCACAAACAGCCCACTCCCAGGCCGGCCAATCCCGAAAACATTCTCGATGGCATTCAAAAGCTGGCCGGAACATTTTCAGATTTCGAGGCGGTTTCGGTGGGTTTTCCAGGTTATGTACGGGATGGCCGGGTATACACTGCCCCCAATCTGGACAATGAAAGCTGGAAAAATCTTCAGTTGGACGATGTTATTTCCAAGCTTTTGCGTAAACCATGCAAGGTGGTCAACGATGCTGATCTGGCCGGACTGGGCATTGCTTCCGGCAAAGGACTGGAAATGGTGATGACCCTGGGTACCGGCTTTGGAACGGCCATATTAAACCATGGTCATCTGCTGCCGCATCTGGAACTTTCGCATGCACCGGCAACCAAAAGCAAAGACTATGATGCCTACATCGGGGAGGCAGCTTTACAGGAAATCGGCGAAAAAAAATGGAATGAGCGGATGCAGCGGGTGCTGGACATTTTCAAAACTGTTGTCAACTACGACTTTCTCTACATCGGCGGAGGAAATGCCAAAAAACTCCAAATTCCCCTTGAGGAAAATATCCGGATCGTCCACAACCGGGACGGAATAAAAGGAGGCGCAAGGCTTTGGGGCTGAAGAAGCCTGAATCCTTGTTCCTGATCCCTGAATTTTAGTTAAAAGTTCAATATTGAAAGTTGAAAGTTTTTTTAATTCCTGAATTTCAACGCATTAACACATAAAACCGACTACTAAAAACGGACTACCTGAAAATCCTTTTGAATTTTTACTTTTTACTTTTGATTTGCCTTATCCACTTAAATCTGACTACTAAAAACTGAATTCTTAAAAACCTTTTGAGTTTCGCCTTTTTACTTTCTGATCATCTGATACAAATCGGACAAATTCGGAGAAATCACCATTTCGATCCGGCGGTTACGCATTTTGGCTTCCTCGCTTTGCGAATTGTCGAGAGGATAAAATTCCCCTTTGCCTGTGGCAGAAATTCTGCTGCCGGATATCCCCCGAAGGTACAACTCCCTGGCTACGGTGGAGGCCCGGAGGGAACTTAAGTCCCAGTTGTCTTTCAATCCGCCCGGCATGATTTCGGCGGCAGGTTTTTTGGCTCCTTTTTTAACCGGTTTTGCCGCTGCCTTTGGCTTGAACGGACTGTTGTCGGTGTGACCCTCAACCGATACATCCAGGTCCGGATTTTGAACGAGAACCTGCGCTACCCGCCTGATGGCTTCCTTTCCTGTTGGCTGCAGGGTATAACTACCTGCTGCAAAGAGAGTTTGATTTGGCAAAACCACATAGACACGGCCATCCCGTTCCTGTACCTGCAGGTTGGAATTGTTCATACTCAGCAGAGCAGCCGTAATTTTGGCTTTGATATCCGTCAGCATTTTTTCCTGAGCCTGAAGTTTGGCTTCCATGTCCTTTATCCTGGAGTCCTTGCTGCCCACAGCCTGATTAAGGCGGCCGGCTTCTTCCGTTTTCTGATCCAGGTCGGCCTGTTGTTTGGCCAATTGGGCTTTTAACTCGGTCAGTTCTTTTTCTTTTTTCTGAAGCTCGGCTTCCTTTCGCTGGTTTTCTTTTTCGGTGTAGCTTCTTTCGTTGGATGAGTTGGAGAGCAGGGCGTTATAACTTTTATCCAGGCGCTCGTACTTATCAAATACATCGTTGAGCAAGGCACGATTTTTTCGGTACATGGCCCCGCTTTGGGCGGAGTCCAGTTTCAATTTGGCGTTTTCTTCCTGAAGCGCCTTGTTCTCTTTTTCCAGTCTGGTGCTTTCTACCTTGGTGAATTCTGCCTTCTTCAGGGCCTCGTCGCGGTCATTGCGGAGCGAGGAAACCTCCGTATTCAGGCGGTTGTATTTCATTTGGCTGACACAGGAAGAAAGCACCAAACCTGCCGAAGCATTCAGCAGGCAAAACAGGATGGACATATGGAAGGAACTGTTTTTCATGGCTTTATTATTTCTTTTGACTGACATAGGCTCCAATCAAAGGACTTTGAAGGTTTCGGGTTCTGCCGGTTATGTCCACACCCAGCAAACTCCGGAAGTTCTCCACCGGACCTACCAGGTTCGAGACGGCATTATCAACCGGGAGCCCGCCGCTTACCGTGGCCTGCGATGCGCCGGTATCGGGTGCGAAATTATAGCGAAGCGGGTTTAAAAACCGAAAATCAGAACCCAAACGAACATTGCCTTTTTGCAAGTCTGAGGTGACAAAATAACTGTTGGTTTTGCTTCGGATGGCATTGTGAAAAAATAGGATATCAAAGGGATTGGGACCTTTCCTTTCCCCGAAGGCTATTTCCTCCTCCTGGCTCCCGAAAATCAAATTGTTTACAGCTCTTATTGCCAGAGTTCCTGTATACAGGGTTTGTGTGTTGGCATCCGGAAAATTATCAGATAGCGCCAACTGAAATTTTCCCTCCCGCTGAAAGGCATTGTTGCCGCTCAGGCCGAAGGTATTGTGCCACATCTCGCAGCGACCTCCCTGCAATACAGCAAACCCACTTTCACCGCAATCGGCAAAATGATTGTTCATGGCACAGACTTGACTTTTTACAGCCAAAATCCCAAAATCCACGATGTTTTCTATCCGGGAATTCCGCAAAAAAAGAAAAGCCGGACTGGTTGTTCCGCCCTGAGGAGGACCTACCTGCCCGACCTGAATGCCCCGGATGGAATTTTTTATACTGGCAAAAGCGATTTCGGCCAATCCGCCGTCCATGATGAGGATGCCGCCCCATTGCCCGGGTACGGTGCTGTAGTAATCTTCCAAACGGGTACCCTGAAAGACAACTTCTTTGCCTGCCTCGCCCTCTATCAACAGCACACCCCGGATAATAAAGAAGGCAGAATTGAAGCCATAGATTTTGGTGCCTTCCTCAATTGTGAGGGTGCAGCCGGGGGCAACCGAAACGGTGTCTACCAGGATGTAAGGCCTGCTTTTGGTCCAAGTGGTATTGCAATCTACAGCCTTGTTTCTCAGATAGTTGGCATCCTGTCCGTAGGCAAGCAGCAGTACATTTTGCTTTTCGCTCCGGCCCTCAATATCAAAGGTGATGGAATCTTTGACGATGAAAGGCAGGTTCTCATTCTTTGGATCCAGTCGGGCTGAAACCAAAACATAGGCTGAGTCTTTTCCCTCCAGAAAAATGTTTTCCACCCTGGTGGGGCCAAACCGTCCGTTGATATAAAAACTGAAAGGAAAATACCCTTCAAATCCGCTGACAGAGGCCGATTTGATGTTGATGCCCTTTTCGTTGGAATTGTAAATCCTGAGCCGGAAGGTGATGGTTTTTTG
Source organism: Hymenobacteraceae bacterium (assembly GCA_947459175.1). GTDB lineage: Bacteria > Bacteroidota > Bacteroidia > Cytophagales > Flexibacteraceae > CAMDMI01. The sequence goes on along the minus strand of CANHCT010000012.1, from coordinate 11,757 downwards.
CTCGGTGAAAACGGTATCGAAAAAGAGGGTATCGGTAGAAAAGCTCAGTCCGCCCGAAGGATTGGGTTCTAGCATTTCTGCATTGTTTTTACAGGACCAGAAAGCCAATAAAGAGAGCAAGAATCCAAAAAAGACCCTGATAGTCAATGGCATCACTGCCTTTACCGATTTGGATATGAATTGGAATTTACCCATCAGGCTTCGGTTCCTTCTTTGAGTTTTTCAGCATTTTCGGCAATGCGCAGGGCCTCGATGAAGTCACCAATCTGCCCGTCCATTACCGTTGGGAGGTTGTACACCGTCATGCCGATGCGGTGGTCTGTTACCCGGCCCTGGGGATAGTTGTAGGTCCTGATTTTCTCAGACCGGTCACCTGAGGCCACCATGCTGCGCCGGGCCTGGGTTACTTCGGCATTTTTCTTTTCCCACTCCAGTTCGTAGAGTTTGGTTCTCAGCATCTGCATGGCCCGTTCCCGGTTGGCCAGCTGCGATCGCTCTACCTGGCACACCACCACAATGCCGGTGGGCTTGTGGGTAAGTTGTACCTTGGTTTCCACCTTGTTTACATTTTGCCCGCCGGCGCCGCCGGAGCGGGAGGTTTGAAGTTCTATGTCGCCGGGGTTCAGGTCAATGTCAACCTCTTCGGCCTCGGGCAAAACTGCCACCGTGGCAGCGGAGGTATGCACCCGACCCTGGGTTTCGGTGGCGGGAACCCGCTGCACCCGGTGAACCCCGGATTCGAATTTCATTTTGCCATACACATCTTCTCCCTGAATTTCTGCCGTAATCTCTTTGTAGCCACCGGAAGTCCCTTCATTGTAATCCATTACATCAAATTTCCAGCCCATGCCTTCTGCATACCGCTGGTACATTCGAAACAGGTCACCGGCAAAAATGGCCGCCTCGTCTCCGCCTGTTCCCCCTCTGATTTCCAGAATCACATTCCGGCTGTCCATGGGGTCTTTCGGAATGAGCATTTCCTTCAGTTGCGCTTCCATTTTTTCATAAAGGGGCACCAGTTCATCGAGCTCAGCTTTGGCCATTTCTCTGAAATCCTCGTCTTTCTCGGTTTCCAGAATTTCCTTTGCTCCGTTGATTTTGGATTCCACCTGCCGGTATTCGTTGTAGGCATTCACCAGCTTTTCAAGGTCTTTGTATTCTTTGGACAATTGCGAAAAACGCTTCATGTCGGCCATGGCATCGGGCTGAGTCAGCCATTCGCCTACCTCCTTAAACCTGTCAATTATCCCTTCAAACTTATCTTGCATAATCGGAATCGGGTAGCAAAGGTAATGGACTGATTATCGGCAACCAACCTGCCGGCAGGAATTCCGGCTGCAGGCAGAAACTTAAATTTTATGGAAGAAAGAAACAGATTTTTTCCGAAACCCATTACTTTTGATTTCTGTCCCGGAAAGGGCCCTCCTCTTCATCGTTTATCAAAACCAATTTAGCTCCATGTCCATTCTCATAAAAAACGGCAGGGTCGTAACGGCCTCCGAAGATTCTGTTTGCGATATTTTCATTGAAGGCGAAACCATCTCTGCCATCGGCAAAAACCTGCAAGTGACGGCAGATCAAGTAATTGATGCTTCAGGAAAACTCGTTTTTCCCGGCGGAATCGATCCGCATGTGCATCTGGATATGCCCTTTATGGGAACCTTTTCCTCCGACAATTACGAAACCGGCACACGGGCTGCCTTGTTTGGCGGCACCACCTCCGTGATCGATTTCATCCTTCAAACCCAGGGAAAATCGCTGCGACATGCCCTGCAGGAATGGCGGGGAAGGTCGGACGGAAATTGCTGCGGTGACTATTCTTTCCACATGGCGGTGACCGATTTCAACCCCGACACCCGGAAGGAAATCGGCGAAATGGTTGAAAAAGAAGGCATTACCTCTTTCAAAACCTTTATGGCCTACAAAGGCGCCCTGATGATAGACGACAGGCAGATGATTGGTCTGATGGAAGAGGTAAAAAGATATGGCGCCATGGTAACGGTTCATGCTACCAATGGCGATATGATCGATTACCTCATAGCCAAACACCGGGCTGAAGGAAAATTGTCTCCGCTTTACCACTATCTGAGCCAGCCCGAGGTGACAGAAGCTGAGGCTTCGGGGCGCTTTGCTTCTCTGGCCAACTATACCGGTGCACTGGGCTACATCGTGCACATGACCTGCGAAGGTGCCCTCAATGCCGTTCGGGATATGGCCAAAAAGAATAAAAAGGTATATGCCGAAACCTGCATCCAGTACCTGATGCTCGATGCATCACTGTATGAAAAGGATTTTGAAGGCGCCAAATGGGTGATGAGTCCGCCGCTGCGGCAAAAGAAAGACATCGAAGCCCTTTGGGCCGGTATTCAGCAGGGTACGGTCCAGATTGTGGCCACCGACCACTGCCCCTTTAAATGGGAGCAGAAACTGATGGGCAAGGACGACTTCTCGAAAATCCCGAACGGCCACCCGGCCATCGAACACAGGATGGAGTTGCTCTTCAGCGAGGGTGTAGCCAAAGGGAGAATCAACCTCAACAAATTTGTAGAAGTAAACAGCACCAATGCCGCCAAAATCTTTGGTATGTTTCCAAAAAAAGGCACCATCGGCGTGGGCTCCGATGCCGATGTGGTGATTTTTGATCCTGCCGAAAAACATACCCTTTCTGCCAAAACCCACCACATGAATGTGGACTATTCGGCCTACGAAGGGGTGGAAGTGACGGGCAAAGTCAAAACCGTTCTCCTCCGGGGAAAAGTAGTAGTAGACCAGGGCAAAGACCTGACGGAGAAGGGCTACGGCAAATTCATGCACAGAAAACCGGCCGGATTGCAATAAATTGCGTTATGCAGGTCACCCGGAGACAGCCCGGGTAATACAGGGCCTTAGCGGTAAAATCCTTTTTTCTCTATCAGCTTGCGGGCATCATCCGGAATCATGTAGCGTGTGCTTTTGTTTTCGCGGATGAGGTCGCGGATGGCCGAGGCGGATATTTGCAGCAGAGGCGCTTTGATTCTGAGAACCAACTGATCATCGGAGACTGCACCTGTTTCGCCCGGTCCGGATTCAAATTTTTCGGAGCGGGGATACACCACAAAGCGGACATTCTGCCGCAGTTCTCCGGCATTTTTCCAGCGATTCAGATTTTCGTAATTGTCAGAACCCAAAATGATAAAAAACTCATTTTCAGGGTAATCGGCCTTCAGTTTGCGGATGGTTTGGTAGGTATAAGAGGGTTTGGGCAGATGAAATTCCACATCCAGCGCACGGAAATTGGGGTTGTCGCGGATGGCCTCCCGCACCAAGTCAAAGCGGTCGAATTCGTGCAGGAGTTTGTTGTAGTCTTTGTCCGGGCTGCTCGGCGAAATCACAAACCAAACCTTATCCAGGCCGGCCTGCGAAAGTGCGGCCTGGGCTACAATCAAATGCCCGATGTGGATGGGATTGAATGTCCCGAAAAACAGACCGATTTTCATGCCGCAAATAGAGTGAAAATCCGTCAGCCCGAAAAGAAAATAGGATTTGAAGTGCCGGCACTGCCTGCCAAGCGAAAGGTATGAAGACCGGCTGTGTCCGGCAGACAAAATTTCTGAAATTACCGTTTGTTCAGAATGGTAATTCAACCTAATTTTGATGTATGATGACAATCGGCAGACTGCTTCTTTTGTGTCTTTTCTTTTTGCAGGCAGTTTCGGCAGCGGGCCATTCGGCTGACTCTTTGTTTTCCAAATGGCGGAAAGAAAACAGAAGATTCGAAATGACATTCAATGTCAATAAATCCCATTTTTTCATACCCTTTGCGGCCTATCAGGGATTCAAATTCGGCCGCAGCCAATGGCTAAGTCTGGGCCCCGGACTTCGCATTACCCAAATTCTCGCCCTTGCCGGCCCTACGGATGAGGAATTGCAGGAAGGCAATGGCAATGCCGCATCCGGCACAGGACTTAGCGGTTTGCCGGATCCCGGAAGGATCAATTCCCTCTCCCTTTTCAATCTTGCTTTTTTTGCAGAAGCCCGCCTTTTCAAAAAAGTCAGCATCGGAATGAATATTGATGTGGCAGGCTTAGGTTTGGATTTTACCCAGTTGATTAAAAACGGGAAGTTTTTTGTACCCGGCAAAAATCTGCTGCTCGGACCCAGTCTCGACAAGGGCTATCTGATTTCGGATTTTTACATTTTTTTTCCTCTGAGTGAATTATCGGAACTGCGACTGGGTATTTCCCATATCAACAGTCCGTATGTGAACAATGCAGGAAAGCGACGGGTGAATTATTCGGATGTGCCCTTCATTGGTCTGCGCTTTCCTTTGTAAATTGTTGATTTTCTGCAGTTCGCCGCCTGTATGGCCTTCAATTTGCCGGCCGGGGCAAGCGCATGTTCCCGATTCAAAAAGCAACATGGCAACATTGGCCGGAGAGTTTGCTTGCGGCTGTGCAGGCCCGGAACCCGAGCGTTAAATATGAATCCGGCTTATTCTGCGGAAAATGCCGGGCATAAGTTGGATTTGTGCATGATAAATTATTTATTAATTACAAAATATTGGCTTAGTGAATGAAATGTCATTCGCAAATTTTATTTTAAAAAAATTCGCTTACACTTGCATGATTATTCATACACTAATTTAAAAAAACATATTTTATGACCGATAGATCATTCATGCCAATGCCTTCTATGAGTGACAGGGCTTTGGCCCAATTTATTGGTGAATTTATCAGACACCACCGAATGGAGCAAAATAAGACCCAGGATCAGCTTGCAGCTGCAGCCGGAATCAGTCGGTCCACCCTAAGCCTGCTGGAGCGGGGCGAAGCCGTAACGCTCGCCACCCTGATACAGGTGTTAAGGGTATTGGATCAACTTTCGGTTCTGAATGCTTTTGAGGTAAAACAAACGATAAGTCCCCTGGCATTGGCAAAACAGCAAAGACAAAAACGCCAACGGGCAAGGAGTAAAACCGGCAAAGAAGAAAACAAAGAAGGTGTAAACTGGTAAATGGTACGGGTAGCGGAAATAAATATATGGGGAAAGCTGGCAGGCGCCGTAGCCTGGGAGGCAGAAAGGGGGTATGCAATTTTTGAATACGAGCCCAAATTCAAATCCCTGGGCTGGGATTTGGCTCCATTAAAAATGCCGGTTTCCGAAGCCCGAAATCAGTATTCCTTCCCCGAGCTGCGAAAAGAAAAAAACTCTGAATACGACACCTTCAAAGGTTTGCCCGGTTTGCTGGCTGATGCATTACCCGACAAATACGGAAACCAACTGATCAATCTTTGGTTGGCGCAGCAAGGTCGTCCTCCGGATAGCATGAATCCGGTTGAAATGCTTTGCTTCATAGGCACCCGCGGAATGGGTGCTTTGGAGTTTCAGCCCGCTGTGATAAACGAAAGCAAGAGAGCCTTTTCTGTTGAAATCGACAGCCTGGTGGCTACGGCCCAAAAAATGCTGAATCAAAGGGAAGTATTCATTGCCAATCTGAAGAAAGATGAAGAGCAGGCTGTATGGGATATTATAAAGATGGGTACCTCTGCAGGCGGAGCCCGGCCAAAAGCCCTCATTGCATGGAATCCAATTACGGGTGAGGTAAAATCCGGGCAAACCAAAGCACCCAAGGGGTTTGAGCATTGGTTGATAAAACTCGATGGAGTGAGTGATGTACAGTTGGGCAGCAGTCATGGATACGGAAGGGTAGAAATGGCCTACTGCAACATGGCCATGGCATGCGACATTGATATGATGCCATCCCGCTTGCTGGAAGAAAACGGCAGGGCACATTTTATGACCAGGCGTTTTGACCGGGATGGAGGAGAAAACAAGTACCACATCCAAACCTTCTGTGCTTTAAAGCATTTTGACTACAACCAGAACAACAGTTTTAGTTATGAGCAACTCTTTCAGTGCATGCGGGAGTTAAGATTGAATTATGCTGATGCGGAGCAGATGTTCAGAAGAATGGTTTTTAATGTAATTGCACGAAATTGCGACGACCATACCAAGAATTTTTCCTTTTTACTCAAGCCGGGGGGCGCCTGGGAACTGGCACCTGCGTACGATATGTGTCATGCCTTCAGGCCGGGAAGTGAATGGGTGAGTCAGCATGCATTGAGCATTAACGGGAAAAGAAAAAATATTACCAAAAAAGATTTATTGGTTATCGGGGAATCCATCCGATGTAAAAAAGCAGCGGAGATTGCAGAGCAAATAAACGATACGGTAAATCAATGGCACAGATTTGCAGATGAGGTTCAGGTAAAACCGATGCTGCGTGATGAAATAGCCAAAACACTTTTAAACCTGAAATCCTGAAATACAAAAAAAGTGAAATCGAAGCAAAGGGGGTATCAAGACAACTGCGGTGACACTGTGTCCGGATTTTATACGACCCCCTTCCGGGGTCGGTCATTTTGTTTGGATTTTTGGGTTACCGATCTGTGACCCGCTCTGCGGGTCATTTTCATTTCCGTAGTTTTGGAAATAAAATAAGTCAGGGCAGGGCCTGATTATTCGTCTTTATTGAATAAAAATTCCTCCTTAAAATCAATTTCAAATTTCCTTAGAAATTCCTTGTATTCGTCTGTGAATGATTGCTTTTTATGGTGTTCCTTTTGATTTTCAATGTATTTGATCACCATGCTCAATGCAGAATGACTGTAGGAAAAAGCTCCGAAACCCTCTTGCCATTGAAATTTCGTTTTGGTGAAACCTTTCTCATTCACAAATGCATTAGATGACTTTTTTACCTCCCTTACCAAATCAGATAGACAACAATTGGGTTTCATGCCAATAAAAATGTGTATATGGTCAGGCATGCCATTTATCGCCAACATTTTTTGATCTTTTTTTTGTATGATTCCTGTGATGTATTTGTACAATTCCTGTTCCCAGGAGGGGAGAATTAAATTTTGCCTTCTTTTCACAGCAAAAACAATTTGGATGTGAATTTGTGAAAAAGTATCCCGCATGACGAAATTTTGTTTTTTATATAGAAGGCAATTTGGACAGAAATTCTAAGATTTTCTTTGTTGTAAGCAATATGTATTTTTTAGAAGGCTGAACTGATGTTGAAAATCAAGATAGATTTATCTTCGTTATCGTCCAGAACCCTGCATTCCATCCCGTCGGGATGGCATATTTGTAACAAGAGGATGCTCCAAACCGGCCCGACCCCCGGAGGCGGGTCGAATGGGTTGCGGTGGCGCTGCGGCCGGGATTTTATACGATTCCTTCCGGGGTCGGCACTACCTTTGGATTTTTGGGTTACCGATATATGACCCGCTCTGCGGGTCGGGGCAAGCCCATGTTCTTCCACCAACAAGCAATCCAAGCCACCTGGCTGCGATTTTCCTTTGCAACCAACTCATTTTCATTTGGTCTGATGCCCGGAGCGGTGTTGTTTTGCAGCATCGGGAAATTCACCCCATCATCCCCAAATTCTTCATCTACCGGGCCATTTGAAATTCCATTCCGGAAATTGCCACAATTCCTTTCCCTGTGATTCGGATAATCCCCTTTGCTTTCTACCTTTGAAACCGCAATGGCCAAAAAATTCCTTCCCCCTTTTTCGCTGCAAAAATGGATTGCCGAAAACCGGCATCTGCTGAAACCTCCTGTGGGCAACCAGCAGATTTACAAGGGAAACGATGACTTTATGGTGATGGTGGTGGGCGGTCCCAATGCCAGAAAAGATTTCCATGTCAACCGTGGTGAAGAGCTTTTTTTTCAGTTGGAAGGCGAAATAGAACTGGGCCTGATGCTGGAAGATGAGAATAAGCCCGGAAAACGGAGAGAGGAAAAAGTCAAAATCGGACCCGGGGAAATGTTTTTGTTGCCCCCCATGGTTCCGCATTGCCCGAGGCGGCCGGCCCAAACCGTAGGCCTTGTGATAGAGAGATATCGCTCAGGCATCGAAACAGACAGATTTCAGTGGTACTGCGAAAACTGCGGGGAGCTCCTCTATGAAGAAAACATACCCGTTTCGGACATTGTGGGCCAGTTGCCCGAAGTCATGAACCGCTTTTATGCTTCAGAAGACAAAAGTACCTGCACCCGTTGCGGAACCAGGATGATAAAACCAGAATTGCTACCCGCATGACAGAAACGATTGAAAAATTTCAGCAGGAAGCTGAGATAAAGACCTTTGACCTGAAGCACCGGAAGACCATAGCCAAAAATATGGGCAAGTACCGGCAATCGGTGGCTGCAGGCATGAACCAATACACCGACCACGAACTGGCCCGCAGCCGTGCCTCGTATCTGAAATCTACGGCCATGCTCAATCTGGACAAATACCTGATGGAGTGGGAACAGAAATTTACAGCCAAAGGCGGACGGGTGGTATGGGCCGGCAATGCCGAAGAGGCCCTTTTTGCCATTGGAGCCATCATGAAAACGGCCAATGCCCGTCTGGTGGTGAAGTCCAAATCGATGACCTCCGAAGAAATACACCTCAACGAATTTTTGGAAGAGCGGGGCATTGAGCCATTTGAAACCGATTTGGGCGAATACATCGTGCAACTGGCCGGGCAAAAGCCCTACCACATTGTGACCCCTGCCATGCACATGAGCAAGGAAGATGTGAGCGCCTTGTTTCATAAGGAGCTGGGCACCGAGGAAAACGCCAGCCCCGAAGAGCTGACCATGATTGCCCGGCGCATCATGCGGGAAAAATATACTGAAGCCGAGGTTGGGATAACCGGCGGCAATTTTCTTATTGCCGACATCGGTGGTGTGGCTGTCACCGAAAACGAAGGAAATGCCCGCCTTACCATGGCCTTCCCCAAAATCCACATTGCGCTGGTGGGCATAGAAAAAATGATCCCCTCCATTCAGGATGTAGACCTTTTTTGGCCCCTGCTGGCCACAAGCGGCACCGGGCAGCAGGTAACAGTGTACAACACCATCCTCACCGGCCCCAGACAGGAAGAAGAAGTGGACGGACCCGAGGAAATGTATGTGATACTGCTGGACAACGGCCGATCCAAGCTGCTGGCCGATCCCGAAAAGCGGCAGGCCCTGAACTGCATCCGCTGCGGTGCCTGCCTCAATGCCTGCCCGGTGTATAAAAACATCGGGGGCCACACCTACCAGACGGTTTACAGCGGACCGATTGGCTCGGTGATCTCACCCCAATACCTTGGCCTGGAGCAATACAAGCACCTCAGCTATGCCTCCTCGCTCTGCGGGGGCTGCAGTTCGGTTTGCCCCGTGCGCATCGACATCCACAACATCCTGTTGCTCAACAGGAAACAATCTGTAGAAGAAAACCTGGGCAGCACCCGGGAGAAGCTTGGATTTCAGCTTTGGAAGAAGGCCATGCTGAACCGCAAGCTCATGAATATAGGCGGCAGCAGGCTGAAACAGTGGGTGTTAGAACTTCTTTTCAAAAATTCATGGTCAAAAAGAAGAAAAGAGCCAATTTTGGCCCCGCAATCTTTCAACGAAATGTGGAAGAAGCGCAAGCGATAAAACAGCCGGCCCCCGATAGGGCGGTCTGATGGTCCCGTAGTAGAATGGATACTACGTGAGTCTCCGGAACTCAAGATACAGGTTCGATTCCTGTCGGGACCACAAAATAGTGAAACAAAAGCCTGTAATACAACAACTTACGGGCTTTTTTATTTATCGGGGTAAACATAGGGTAAACATTTTGAATATGGGGCAATCGGAAGCAAAAAAGCCCTATACAATGAACCAGGCAAGATTTTTCAGCCCGATTTTTTCCTTTCCCCCAAAAGTGGGGTAAACACAAAATCAGAAATTGTTTACCCTGGAAAAAAGGCCCCTGGCGGCAATCCGGGCCTCAAGACTTAAGGTTTGATACCGTGCCATCTGCTTACAGAAATACCTGTCGTAAGGCTTGGCAAAGCCGTCTGTGATCATTTTTTCGTTCAGGCAGGTATCATCCTGAAGGTGGACATAGGCCAGTGTCCTGCCATAGATATCGGAAGAATCCATGCTTTCTGTCATGATAGAAACCGTTTCGCCAACAGGAGCCAGGCTGGCCAGATGCTTCCAGGACAAGCGGCCAAGTTCCATCAGCAATTGGCCGGGGAGATGGGTTTCTCTCTCATCCTGAAATAGCTTTTTGCACCTTTTGATTTCGGGTGCATCGATACCCAAAAGCCGGATTTCCTGTTCTCTTTTTGAAAACAAATCCATCACCCAGAGGCCGTCTCCATCTACCAATCTGACTATTTTTTGGTAGTGAAGGCAAAATCCCGGTGCTTTTGCGCTGCTCTGCATTGAATTTATACGTCTTAACATATTGATTTTCAAATATATATGTTTTATTTTTAGGCTTATTTTTTAACAACTAAATTTTTCAATCACGATGGCAAAGCAAACAGGCTTGACCAGATACACCGGAACCATGGGAGGTGTACGACATTTCAAAATCAAAGGTCTTCAAGGAGACTTTGCAGGCATGGTAGGCGGTCCAAGCGGGGAGCAAATTGCCTCCGCTCCTGAATTTGAACGGACCCGTGAAAACATGAATGAGTTTGGTGGATGTGCTTCTGCCGGGAAATCCTTGCGGGTGGCCCTGGCGGCCATCATCAAACAAATGAGTGACCCCCAAATGACGGGTCGGCTTACAGCGGTGATGAAGAAAATCAACCTGGAGGACCAATCCGAAAGCAGGGGATACAGGGCCATCCTCATCTCTCAGCAATCGCAGTACCTGAAAGGCTTTGCCTTCGATCGGAATGTGAGCTTTGAGGGGATTTTTGCTGCACCTTTTACCTTGTCGGGCACACCGGAAAGGGATAGCGGCACACTAACCGTTCCGGCCTTCAATCCCCAGAATCTGGTTAATGCGCCCGCCGGTGCCACCCATTTCCGACTTATCCAGGCCTTGGCTTGTATGTCGGATTTTGCCTACAACCAGACAACCGGCACCTATGAGCCCATCAACGAGGAGTTAAATGAGCTTTCCCATATCGCATATTCGGATTATCTGGAATTGGGTTCGGCCATTTCAGCTGCGGTAACCGTTACCGCAACATTACCAGGTTCGCCAACCTTATCGGCCAATGAAAGTGTGATTCAGTGCGTGGGGATTGAGTTTTTCCAGCAGGTGGGAAGCAATTTTTACCTGTTCAATTCCGGTAATGCCCTAAAGATTGCTGAGGTATTGTAAGACTTTTTGATTCAGAAAAAAGTGGAAGGGCCCCGGCAATTGCCGGGGTTTTTCTTTTTCTCCATAGGGAGCAAATATCCTTGCCTTATGGTGGAAGCAAGGGCGGGACATCCCTGAATCAAGATGGGGCGGAAAGGCAAAACTGACTGCCGGGAGGCCGTAGGCCAAAGGGTTCGCACATCCACAACAGCGAAGCCCCATGAAACTGTTTAACAAAGAAAAGAGAAAAGAAAAAACCGACCGAGGCCGGAAAAAAGAAAAGAAAAAAGAAAGCCCTTTTTCAAGGCAGGCGGCGGGGCAGTCAAGGTTTTTGGGAAAAATACTACCTATGCCAACTAAAAAATTAAAACAAACAAGGCATAGGTGGAGATTTTTGCCAAAACCCGCAGGGCTTGACCTTGACGGCCATTTGCGGGGAGGATGTGGGAGCCTGCATTATCTTTGCTTTTCTTTTTTATTTTTTTTCAGAATCATCCTTTTGGGCAGGAGAAAGGCGGAATTTATGGTTGAAAAGAATCTTGCTAATTTTGAAGGAGCGATTGTAATGATGCCGAAACTACCTTTCCATCCCAAATACGGCTTTTTTGATTTTGACAGCATCACAGGATTTGATGCGTGTCATT
>CANHCT010000011.1 GCA_947459175.1 Hymenobacteraceae bacterium | reverse complement strand
GGTCGTTGTTGCCTTTCAGGTCATGGGGCCAGTCGGCAAACCGGGTTCCGCGAAAATCGTCTTCTGAAAGGTCGTAGCGTTGAATCATGGTGCCCATAGCACCATCCAGAATCAGGATGCGCTCCTGTAAAATTTTTTCAATCATGAAAGTTAAAAAGCCTTCGGTCGGTCTGCGTTTTGTTTGAAAATCTCGCTATCCGGAAGGAAGAGGGTTGAAGGAATCAACCTGCCTTATCTTTCCACGCTGCCTGCGTGGTGGAAAGTAGCACCTTGCGCATGATGGCGCCGGTTGCCAAGACATCGCAGGGTCCAATCCCTCCGTCTTTCTGGATAAGCGGCCGCAAAGGTAAGCCGCGATTGTTCAGAAGCAAAGAATCCAACAATAAAAAAGGCTCCTGCGGTGCACAGGAGCATATATTTTTTCAGGGAACCGGGGGGGGAAATCAAAATTCCATCCAAATCTGAATGCCGCACCGCACAGGCCGGTTACGGGAACCAAAACCATTATCAAAAACAGACTGCAAGGGGTACAGAATCTGAGGCTCCAGGGTCAGATTTCGTTTTCCGATTGCGAGCGACAAGGGGAGGCCCATGTGGATGCTTCCAAACGAATTTTTGGGAAACCAGGTGGTTTCGCCGGATACGGTATTGCCGATTTGCTCAGTAAAGTGACTGGCAACCGGAAGGCTCCAGATTCCGCCCAGCCGCAGTCCAACCGGCCCGGCCACTGCCGGCGACCATATGGATGCAGACATATCCAGCAGGCCCATGCGGTTTGTGGTTTGCCTTTGAACTTCTGTGAAACCAGGTTTTATTTCTTCCCAGCCGCCACCAATCATATTTCCCTCAGAATGACCGGTACGGGCCCTGTGCGCTATCATGGTTTTGTCGGCCATGTAGGTAAGGCCGGCCCCCAGTCCTCCCTGCCATTTTTTCAAAATTTGCCTGCTGACCATTATCTGCAAACTGAATGAAAACCGTTCGGCGGTGATCTCGTTTTGACCCATGCTCCGCTGCCGGGCTTCATTGGGAAAACGGTTGAGCTCCTGAATTTTATTGGCAAAATATGCTCCTGCCAGCACTTGATATTTTACAGGAGATTTAGGTTTTGCAGTATCCTCCGTTTTGTCCGGTTTTATTTCTGCGGCAATTTCTTTCCCGGCGAGGCTGTCTTTTTTCTCTTGCGGATCAATCAGAGTATTGGAACCAGGCTGTGGCTGCCCTGAAACACCGGGGGACACGAAGGCCATGGATTCTTTGCTTTCTTTCGCATCGGCCGGAATTTCAGGTGATTTTCCTCCTTCAGCCGGCTTTATGTTGTTTTGTACAATTCTCTGCAATTCAAGTTTTTGCGGTACTATGCTTACAGGGATTTTCAGTGCTTTCCTCAATTTTTGATTTCTGATTGCCTTGTCTTTTGCCTGATTTTTCAGAGGGGGTTGCGCTGTATTCACCTCGCTTTGGCTTACTTCATTTGATGCCTGTTGGTCTGATTCCGGCAGAGTAGACTGTTTTTCTTCGCTGAAAGATGGATTTTCCTGAACCGGCGCAGAAACAGGGCTTTGAATTGCAGGCTCTTTTGATTCGGTATTGGTATGGCTGATGGCAAAGGCCTCTTCTTTTTGAAAAACAGATTCCGGTGCTGCCATCCAGAAGACAATGCCTGAACCCAGAAAAAGGGCAAAGGGTACCCACCACCACATGGCAAAGCGCTTGTTTCTTTCCTTTTGAAGGTTTTGCTCAACGGCATCCCAAAGGCTACGGTTGGGTTTGGCTTCTTCCCGGCTGAATTTATCTTTAAATCTTCCCTGTTCCTTCATATTTCCTGTTTAATTAATCGTTCCCGTAGCAGCGATTTGGCTCTGGAAAACTGACTTTTACTCGTGCCTTCACTCAATCCCAGCATTTCACCGATTTCGGCATGACTGTAACCTTCAATCGCAAACAAATTGAAAACAATCCGGCAACCCTCCGGCAGCGTGGCAATCATTTTGTTCAGGTCTTCCATACTCAATTGATCGAAGGCAGACAAGTCATCTCCCTTCATGTTGATGTCAGGTTCGGTGGTGTAGCCCCATACCTGCCGTTGGTCACGGCGGTAAAAAGACAAGGCTTCGTGGATGATGATTGTCTTCATCCAGCCTTCAAAATTTCCGTTTTCATATGAATTGATGTTTTTAAATATTTTTGTAAATCCTTGAATGGCAATGTCTTCGGCATCGGCTGTGGTTCGGGCATATCGGAGGCTCAATGCATAAAATCTCCTTTCATACATCTCATACAATTTCCTGCATGCCTGCTGGTTTCCTTTTTTGCAATCTGCAATCAGCTGTTCAACGGAGACTTTCAATCAGGATCATGTTATCAGATGAAAAGATGTGAGACAAAAAGTAAGATTTTGGTTTTCATTCGCTCCTGAATTGTATGCGGGCAGTTTTGGTTTTTGTGCCGGAAAGATTTCTAAGTCTGTAACTTAAGCCTGCCAGGTTGATTCCGCCAGGAATCTGAAAGTGTATCTGATTACCTGCTACATTATAGGTTATCAAATTCTGTTGGCCAATATCGGTGAAAATCTCCAGTGATGCCGGATTAATGTAATCCTGACAAAACTTATCGTTTGCCAACAAGTCGGTGATAAACACGGGTATTTCGCTTCCTGAGGCGGATGCAGGAAAAACCACCACATCGTCTGTAAGTTGGAAATGTTTGTCGCAGTACAGGGTATCCGGTTTGGTTTCCAATTCCACCCTGGCCGTCTGCTGCTTTACTCCGTTGGACATGGTATATGAAAATTTTAAAGTTCCGGAGAAGAAAGGAGGAGGAATTACTGCTGCAAAATGGTGGTCGCCAAAAATACGGGCGCCCGGGGTTTGGGTCTGAAAATTATTAAAACGGATATCAGGACAAAACAGGGTATCATTGTCTTGAACAGGCAGAAAAATGGTATCTCTCAAATAATGAAACCAATGATCCTCATGAATCCGCATGCTGCAGGTAACGGGCGAAACTTCGAAGACAATTTTGCCTGATTTACAATCACTTCCCTGACAGATAACATACGCAGCCTCATCCCTTACAACCGAAAGATGATTGGGCTTGTAAATATATTGCCCCGGCTCTGCTCCTTTTTCCAAAGTCCCGGACGAGGGATTTTCCAGCTTTAAAGTAAAGTCATGCTTAAAAGGCAGGGAATCAAAAAGGCTGATAGATACCGGCTGCATGGGATCAAAAACAGCCCGGTATGTGGCAGGTGTGTATCCCGGAATTTCAGATGGGACAGGGTGGTCCCTTACCTGATCGCAGGAAACTCCAAACAAGTTTGAGAGAATAATGAACAAAAAAAATGAAGAGTTTTTCACCTGATTTGAAATTTGGCCTTCACAGGCAAGGAGTTGGGAAGGAAATATTGAAAGGTTTTTTGCTCCGAATCCTCTTTTGCAACATCAAACATGCTTAAAATGTTTCTTTTTACAAAGAAAAACAATCTCAACCATGAATCGGAATCCAGCAACAAAAAATCCAAAGCCGACTCAATATTGAAATATGCGATGAAAGAAGACATAGTTACAAAACCTGAATTGCTTTCAGAACGCGGATGATTTTCAAATGGTTGGAAACCATGAAAAAAAATGCTGACTCTGTTTCCGGCTTCCTCCCAAAACCAGCATGCCGGCAGCAGTAGGAATTTCAGCCCAATATCAGATGAGGTCAAAAAGGCTTTTGACACCCGGAGTCCGGCCGGCGATGAACCCTTCGCCATGCGAAACCCCGATCATATGTCCGAGGTCACGGGCGCGGGCCTCCAAAAAATCCTGAAAATCTGAAGTAGAAATATAGGTTTCGGGCTCCTTACTTTCCGGGTCATAAAACTGAGATTTGAAGGCTTCAATGGCCCGTTTTTTATGCTCCCAAAAGCCGGATATGTCCAATACGAGGTCGGGCTTAAGCCACTTATCCTGTATGTAGAAGAACACGAGGCGAGGCCGCCAGGGCGCCTGCAGTTTTCCTTCCCAGCTGGTTTCTATCTTGGCCAGGCCTGAATAAAAACAGGCATCGCTTTCCAACTTGGCAGCCCTGCCATGGTCGGGGTGTCTGTCGCCGGGCGCATTGCAAATGACGATATCCGGCCGAAACCTGCGTATGGTTTGAATCAGCGGAATCTGATCTTTTCTTGATGTACCAAATTCGGTATCAGGCAAATACAACTGAATCCGGTCGGCAAGTCCGAG
This sequence comes from Hymenobacteraceae bacterium, assembly GCA_947459175.1. Classification (GTDB taxonomy): domain Bacteria; phylum Bacteroidota; class Bacteroidia; order Cytophagales; family Flexibacteraceae; genus CAMDMI01. Next base: position 36,655 of record CANHCT010000011.1, on the reverse strand, counting down.
TATTTTTGCTGAAGCAGCCGCTTCTTCTTTTCTGGTTTCTTCATTGCCTCTGGTGCCCATTTCACCTTGGGTAAGGTCGGCAATCACCACCTTTTTTCCCTCGGCACTAAGTTTGGCAATGGTACCCCCGCATGCCAGTTCGGCATCATCCGGGTGTACAGAAAAAACAAGCAGATCGGCCTTCATCATCAGGAAACCATTCTGAGCAGGGCCGAAATGGTATCCTTCAATTCTTTCCTGTCTACAATTTTATCAAGAAAGCCATGTTCCAAAACGAATTCGGCACTTTGGAAACCTTCGGGAAGGTCCTTGCCGATGGTTTCCCGCACTACTCTCGGACCGGCAAAACCGATGAGGGCTTTGGGTTCGGCCAGATTGAAATCGCCCAGCATGGCATAACTGGCGGTAACTCCTCCGGTTGTGGGGTCGGTCAGGACACTGATATAAGGCAAACGGGCTTCGGCCAGCAATGCCAGCTGGGCAGAAGTTTTGGCCATTTGCATCAGGCTGAATCCGGCTTCCATCATCCGCGCCCCTCCCGACTTTGAAATCATTATGAAGGGTACTTTGCGCTGCCGGGCTTCTTTGATGCCCCGGCTGATTTTTTCGCCTACTACAGAGCCCATCGAACCGCCGATGAAGTTGAAATCCATGCAGGCAATCACTACCTCTTTGTCGGCAAGCGGCCCTACCGCAATGCGGCAGGCATCTTTGAGGCCCGTTTTGGCAATGCTGGCCTTCAGCCGGTCGGGATATTTCTTGGTATCCTCAAACTCCAGCGGATCGCCCGATTGCAAATCTTCGTGAAGGGCCTCGTGGTGGCCCTCGTCAAAAAGCAATTCGAAATAGTCCGCCGAACCAATGTGCTCGTGGTGGTTGCATTCCGGACAGGTGTAGGCATTTTCCTTGTGTACTTTTGTCAGAATCACAGTTTTGCATTCCGGACACCTGTACCAAAGCCCGTCCGGAGTCTCCCTTTTGAGCTCTGTCGGAGTTACTATTCCTTTATTTTCTCTAACAAACCAGGGCATGGTGTCAGGCAATGGTGATGTCTTTGTTCAGATACACATCCTGAATGGCATTGAGCAATGCAATTCCGTCTTTCATGGGTTTCTGGAAGGCTTTTCTTCCTGAAATCAAGCCCATTCCTCCGGCTCTTTTGTTGATAACCGCTGTTTTTACAGCATCTGCCATATCGGTTACTCCTTTTGAATCGCCTCCGGAATTAATCAATCCTGCTCTTCCCATGTAGCAGTTTACCACCTGATACCGGCAAAGGTCAATGGGATGGTCTGAGCTCAGGTCGCTGTACATTCTCTCATCCAATTTTCCGTAGCTGCTTCCGCCCATATTCAGGGCTTTGTAGCCGCCGTTGTTTTCCGGAAGCTTTTGCTTGATGATGTCAGCCTGAATGGTAACGCCCAAGTGATTGGCCTGCCCGGTAAGGTCGGCTGATACATGGTAATCCACACCATCTTTTTTGAAGGCATTGTTGCGGATGTAGCACCACAGAATAGTAGCCATTCCCAGTTCACGGGCTTCTTCAAATGCTTTGGCAACTTCCACGATCTGCCGGGCTGAGTTGTCGGAGCCAAAATAAATGGTGGCACCCACTGCCACGGCACCGAGGTTCCAGGCATCCCGTACCGATCCGTACATAATCTGATCTGCTTTGTTGGGGTAGGTGAGGAGCTCGTTGTGGTTGATTTTTACGATGAATGGAATTTTGTGGGCATACTGCCTTGAAACCATTGCGAGATTTCCGAAAGTGGTGGCTACTGCATTGCAACCTCCTTCAATAGCAAGTTTTATAATATTTTCAGGATCGAAATAAATCGGGTTTTTGGCAAAAGAAGCACCGCCGGAGTGCTCGATACCCTGGTCGATGGGCAGAATGGAAGTATATCCGGTTCCGGCCAGCCGGCCTGAATTGTAGAGCTGTCCTAAACTTCTGATTACCTGAGGATTTCGGTTGGTTTGAAGCCAAACCCTTTCCATAAAATCAGGACCGGGCAGATGAAGCTGATCTTTGCTTACAGTTTTTGATTGGTGCGAAAGGATACTTTGTGCGTCTTTGCCCAGGAGTTCTTCAATCTGGCTGGTCCCCAGCGTCGGTGATGTCATGTTGAAAACGAAAATAAATTTGCGGCAAAAATGATATTTTTTTGCCAAAACTTGGAGAATGAATCAAAACATGCCTTGCTTGCAGGCTCTATTCATTTGATGTATAGGTTTTTAGATTAAAATCTTTTATGCCATTCGGTGTATTTTATGAAACAGGAATCTGGTTGTTTAACCTCTTCCTTTGGCTGTTGGCTCCTTTTTCGGAGAAAATCAGAACCATGCTCCGTGGCCGTGCCCGTACAGTCGAAATCATCAAAAACTTCAGAAAGAAGAACCCGGAAGCCATTGTGGTTTGGTTTCATGCCGCCTCTGCAGGCGAATTTGAGCAAGCCCTTCCTGTCATTAAAATTTTGAAGGATAAACAACCCGGCATATGCGTGGCGGTTTCCTTTTTTTCTCCCTCCGGTTACGAATTGCGGCACAAACATCCCCTTTTGGATGTTGCCTTTTATCTCCCTGCCGACCTGATTTCCAATGATGTAGTCTTAATTCGGTCATTGAATCCTGCTGCATTGGTTTTGGTGAAATATGAGTTTTGGTACAACCTCCTGCGGGCCTGTCATCGGTTTGATACGCCGGTGGTTTCCATTTGCTGCATCCTGAAAAAGGAAAAATTCCGATCCTGGCCTTCCTCCATTCTGATGAAAAATTCACTTCCGCTGATCTGGCATTTTTTTGTGCAGAATGTGGAAACCTCCCGCCTGCTCACTGAAGCCGGTATGATGAATTTTACCCTGAACGGAGATACGCGGGTAGACAGGGTTCTGGAAATTAAAGACAACCATCCCGGCTTGCCTTGGCTGGAAGAATGGAAAGGCGACCATAAGCTGATGGTGATCGGGTCTGCCTGGGCAGAGGATGTGCTTTTTCTCCATGATTTCCTGCAACATGCTGTAGTAGAGGCTCATGGACTGTGGCGGGTGTTGATTGCGCCCCACGAAATTTCAGGCAGCCATTTTGAGCATCTCAGGCATGCCCTGCAACTGCCGTTCGAGTATTTCTCGGATTGGGAACAAAACCGCAGCGATACCGATATTCTAATGCTCAATACGCAGGGTATGTTGTCCGGAACTTATCGTTATGCCGATGCTGCATGGATAGGCGGGGCTTTTAAAACTGGCTTGCACAATATTCTGGAAGCGGCGGTTTACGGAATCCCGGTCGGTTTTGGCCCTTTGTATCAGAAGTTTCAGGAGGCCTGCGATTTAACAGAATTGGGACTCGCAAAAAGTTTTTCTGTCTCATCCGGCGTATGGGAATTTTTTCAGGCCGGAACCGAGGATCCCCTGGCTGCAGAAAATTACCGGAGGATGGCAGAGTTGTATTTTGACAGGCAAAAAGGAGCCTCCGAGGGGATAGTTGCTTATCTATCGGACCTTTTGTTTCCGAACGAAAAAATCTGATTTACAGAATTTAATGATGGGTAGCCTCAACGCTGCCGGTATCCTTTCTTTCTTTTGGTTTACAGGTTTCGCTCCAGAAATTCCGTCATCATCTGGTATAAGTGCAGCCGTGTGTTGCCCCCGTAAATTCCGTGATTGCGGTTGGGGTAGTAAAAAGATTCAAATTGCTTGTTGCTTTTCACCAGTGCATTTACCATTGAAACGGCGTTTTGGAAATGTACATTGTCATCGCCCGTTCCGTGAACCAGTAAATAATGGCCTTTCAGTCTGTCGGCAAACATGGCCGGACTGTTGTCGTCGTAGCCCGATGCATTTTCCTGCGGCAGTTTCAAATAACGCTCAGTATAAATACTGTCGTAAAAGCGCCAGTTGGTCACGGGTGCTACGGCAATACCGGTTTTAAACACTTCGGCTCCTTTGGTCATGCAGAGGGAAGTGAGGTATCCGCCAAAGCTCCATCCCCAGATTCCGATGCGGTTCGCATCCACATAGGGCAAGCTTTGAAGGTAGCGGGCGGCTGCAGTCTGGTCTTCGCATTCCAGTTTGCCCAGTTGGGCATAGGTGGCTTTCTTAAATTCGGCACCTTTTCCTCCCGTTCCCCTGTTGTCGGCCGATACAATGATGTATCCTTTATCGGCCAGCATCTGATACCAGAAAAAATCGGCTCCTCCCCAGGCATCTGTTACCGTTTGATGGCCCGGACCACCGTAGCAATGCATCAGCACGGGGTATTTTTTTTGGGGATCGAAGTTCGACGGTTTAATCATCCAGGCATTGAGTTTCACATTACCCGGAATCTGGATTTCAAAAAAGGTTTTGGGAGAAATTGTAAAGCTTTCCAGTCTGGTTTTCAGGGCTTTGTTGTCCTGAAGTACTTTTACCAATTTACCATCAGCCTGAAACAAAGAATACTCAGACGGAGAGGCTGCCGAATGAAAATCGTCGATATACCAGGAAAAAGAAGGATTGAAACTTACCGAATGGGTACCGGATCCCCGGCTGAGTCTCTTTTTTCCTTTGCCCGATTTGGAAATGGCATACAATTGACGCTGCACAGAGCCGTCTTCGGTGCTTTGAAAATACAGGATTTCTTTCTTCTCGTCAATTCCCAGAAAATCACTCACTTCCCAGTTGCCGCTTGTGAGTTGTCTCAGTAGTTTTCCGCTGTTGTCATACAAATACATGTGCTGATAGCCGCTTCTGTCCGAACTCCAGATGAATTCTTTACCATTGCTCAGGTAAACGAGGTCGTCGTTGATGTCGATGTAGGCAGGGGAGGTTTCGGTCAGCGGTATTTCTATTTTTCCGGTTGATGCATCGATATGCAACAATTCCAGCTTGTTTTGAAGGCGGTTCATCCGCCTGACAGACAGGATGTTGGAGTTTTTTGTCCATTGAAACCTGGCCAGGTACTGATCGTTTTCAGCACCCTCTTCTATGTCCAGTGTCTTGCTGCTTGCCAAATCAAATACCGATACATCTACCCTGGAGTTTTTTTCACCAGCTTTGGGATATTTAAAGGTGTAGTCTTTCGGATAAAGGCCTCCCCACATTTGCATGTTATAGGTGGGTACTTGTCTTTCATCAAAACTTAAAAAGGCAATTTTTTTGGAATCGGGTGACCATTCAAAGGCCTTCCAGAATTCAAATTCCTCTTCATATACCCAATCGGTGCTGCCGTGAATGATTTCGTTGGGCTTGCCGGTTTGGGTAATTTGGGTGATTTTGCCCGAGGCAATCGCAAAAACAAAAAGGTTGTTTTGGTATCCGTAGGCTATTTGTCCGGCATCGGGCGAAAAGGTGGCCAGGTAGATTTTTCCGCCATCGGCAAGCGCTGATAATTTTTTGGCTTCCAGGTCGTAAAGGAAAAATTTGGACCGGGCGCTTCGCCTGTAAATGGGCTCTGTTTCTGTGGAAATCAGGATTTTTTTGTCATCAGGACTTAGGGTATAGCCTTCTATTTCAATGGGTTTTCCGTCAAAAGTAAGTTGGCTTCCCTCCAGCAGGGTTTTTACTTTTTTTCCTGTTGCCAGGTCATATACCTCAATATTTCCTTTTTCAAGCACAGAATACTGACTGCCGGTTTTGAGCCAGTTGATATCCTCCAATCCTTCCTCCCTCCAGACGGGATTTTTCCACACATCTTCAAGGGTAAAGGCTTTGCGCTGTTGGGCAAATGCCTGAATACTGCCTGCCAGGCACAATAGAATAAATCCAATCTTTACTTTCATATCCAAAATTAATCGGGCGAAAGTAGCAAGTGATTTTATTAGTTTTTCCGATTGAAGAAAAAAGACAGACTTTTCAGGGTAAAATAATCAGCATTTTTTCCAGCCTGCGCATCGAGATCCGGCAAAAAAAAGAGGGGATATTTCCCCTCTTTGTATATTGAATATCAGATTTTTATCGCACGAAAAGACTCAGCTTTTGGTTTCAGGTTCCTTAATCACCCGAAGGGTCAATTCTTCTTTCCCTTCTTCATGGTCGGCCAAAATCACATTGTCCTGCCCGATTTCTCCTTTCAGTATTTCCTCTGCCACCAGATCTTCCAGATATTTCTGAATGGCCCTGTTCAGTGGCCTGGCTCCGTACTGAGAATCGTATCCTTTTTCTGCAAGAAAATCCTTTGCCTTTTCGGTAAGCTGTACTTTGTATCCCAGATTACGGATGCGCTCAAACACTTTGGCAAGCGACAGGTCAATGATTTTGTGGATGTCTTCCCGCTGCAGCGAATTGAAGATAATCACATCATCCAGACGGTTCAGGAATTCGGGCGAAAAGGCTTTGCGAAGTGCACTTTGAATGGTGGCTTTCATCTGCTCATCGGCATTTTCTTTTTTGGCTTTTGTAGCAAAGCCGATTCCGGCACCAAAGTCTTTCAAATCCCGAACCCCAATGTTGGAGGTCATGATGATGATGGTGTTTCTGAAATCCACCCTCCGGCCCAGCCCGTCGGTCAGAATGCCGTCGTCCAGCACCTGAAGCAGGATATTGAACACATCCGGATGGGCTTTTTCGATTTCATCCAGCAGCACTACGGAATAGGGCTTTCTCCTGATTTTTTCGGTGAGCTGACCGCCTTCTTCATATCCTACATAGCCGGGAGGCGCTCCGACAAGCCGGGACACTGAGAATTTTTCCATGTATTCGCTCATGTCGATTCGCACCAGTGCATCTTCTTTGTCGAACAGATAGGTTGCCAGCACTTTGGCAAGTTCGGTTTTTCCAACACCGGTTGGTCCCAAAAACACAAACGAACCGATGGGTTTTTTGGGGTCTTTCAGCCCCACCCGGGTCCTTTGAATGGCTTTGGTCAACTTCACAATGGCTTCATCCTGACCAATTACTTTGCCCTGAAGGTCTTTTGCCATGGTGAGGAGTTTCTGGCCTTCAGATTTCACAATCCGGTTTACCGGTATGCCGGTCATCTGCCCGATAACTTCCGCTATGCTGTTTTCATCAACGGTGTAGCGCTTGGTTTTGGTTTCTTCCTCCCAGCGAACTTTGGCTTGCTCAAGCTGATCAAGGAGCTTTTTCTCCTTATCCCGCAGCAAGGCTGCCTCCTCATACTTCTGGCTTTTTACAACCTTATTCTTGTCTTTCTTGATGTTCTCAATGGACTCTTCCAGCAGTATAATATCCTGAGGGACATTGATATTGTTGATGTGTACCCGGGCACCTGCTTCGTCCAGCACATCAATGGCTTTGTCGGGCAGGAAGCGGTCTGAAATGTATCTTTCTGACAATTTCACGCAGGCAGCTACAGCCTCTTCGGTGTAATTCACATGGTGATGGCTTTCGTATTTTTCTTTAATGTTGTCCAAAATCTGAATGGTTTCCTCAATGGATGTGGCATCTACCACCACCATTTGAAAACGGCGTGCGAGGGCTCCATCTTTTTCAATGTATTGCCTGTACTCATCCAGCGTGGTGGCTCCAATGCATTGAATATCACCTCTTGCCAGAGCCGGCTTGAACATATTGCTGGCATCCAGAGATCCGGAAGCACCGCCGGCACCCACAATGGTGTGAATTTCATCAATAAACAGAATTACCTCGGGCGATTTTTCCAACTCGGTCATCACCGCCTTCATCCGCTCTTCAAACTGTCCCCTGTACTTGGTACCGGCAACCAGAGAAGCCAAATCCAGAGTAACGACCCGCTTATTGAACAGCACGCGGGACACTTTTTTCTGTATGATTCTCAGTGCCAGACCTTCGGCGATGGCGGTTTTACCAACACCGGGTTCACCAATCAGGATGGGGTTGTTCTTTTTCCTCCGGGAAAGGATTTGGGCTACCCGCTCAATTTCTTTTTCTCTTCCCACAATGGGATCCAGTTTTCCATCTTCAGCCATTTTGGTAAGGTCGCGGCCAAAGTTATCCAACACAGGGGTTCTGGATTTTTCCGCACTTCCTTTCGAACCTTCCTTGCCGGATGACCCGAAGGAGGCCGGCCCCCGTTCTTCGTCACCATCTTCGGTATCGGATGATGCTTTCGGTGTATCGCTTGTATTCTGGCTGGAAGCCGAATGGTATTCCAAAGCTTCCTTCACCACTTCATAGTTTACATCGAATCGGTTCAGAATTTGTGTAGCAATGCAATCGTCGTCTCTGAGTATGGAAAGGAGCAGGTGCTCGGTTCCGATGATTTCAGATTTTGAAATCCGTGCCTCGAGGTATGTAATTTTAAGGACTTTTTCACCTTGTTTTGTGAGTGGAATCGTGTTGAAGTCCTTGGCATTGCCGGTAGCGGTACTTTTGGTAGCCCTTTCAATGGCTACCCGAAGTTCGTCCATGGACACCTTCAGACTTTTAAGCAAGGCGATGGCAATTCCTTCGCCTTCTCTGATCATGCCGAGCAAAAGATGCTCTGCTCCAAAATATTCGTGCCCCAGCCGGAATGCTTCTTCTCTGGCGAGGGTTATGACTTCTTTTACCCGGTTAGAAAATTTAGCGTCTGCCTTCATCGTTTTAAGGAATTGGATGTAAAGAAAAGTTTTTTTTTGATTCGATTGACGGGCATTTTTCAGATGCCCTCCGAAAGTAATAAATTGGTGAAAGATTCATTCAGTTTTGTTTATCCCAAAATTTGGTCCCATGCAAAATAAAGCATCCCACACACTCACCCTGCTCTCAAATTCCTGACCAAAAACCCGGGCATACTTCCAAAGATTGTTTTCTGCCTTTTCGTCCATTTCCGGACTGAAATCATAGGGTTTTTCTATCCTACCGGATTGAAATTCAGGTGCCAAAATGACCGAAACGGACTTCTTTGGAAAATATTGCTTCAGCAACCAGATGAAAACGGGCTGAGTAAAATCAACCAAAAATTCAGGCCGGCGGTAAAACAGGGTTTCCAGTTCTTTTTGGTAAAAATCGAAATACGGCGATTTTTTGTAACAGGTTACCAGGCTCCGCCAGATTTGATTTTGCCATTTTTGAGTGTGATCCATTAGAATGTCGGAAAGAGGAGAGCCTGAAGGATGTTTTTTAACAGGAATGCTGAACCGAAGCGGTCCGTTGGAACCCAGGATTTTTATTTGCGAAAATGGCCGGCCCCTTTCAAAAGGGAATTGGCTTGAAATCAACAGCTCTTCGCATAAAGACCATTGCCTGAACTGCCAAAGTTCAGGGCCCAACAGCGGCGGAATGGTGGTGGAGTTGAAATTCATTTTTTAGGCCTGACGGGAATCCAAATTTCTTCTACTGTGTCCGGGTCGTTGATTCGGTAATTTTCATCCATAATTTCAAAGTGCGGACGGCTATCCAGCTGATAATCAGAGCCCGGAAGCCAATGGTTGAAAATGAAATCTGCAGTTTTCGGAAAATCGCCCGGAAAGCCCCGGTGCAGAAAAACGGCATATAATCCGGCTTCGATTTCCAGAATTTCATTTCCTTCGGGCAATTCATCCCCCTTTAATATCGGAGTGGCGGCCCATTTTTCAAACTCAGTGTCGGGACCGAATGAACCTTCAGCCAAAGCATTTCCATATAAAGATACAGAGAAAAAACGCCTGTTATTCAGCAATTTATTCATGGATAGGCTGGTCTTGAATTTTTTCCAAAGCAAGGGTATCTGCTCCGTTTGATGCAGTGAAATACTCATTTTTTGTCCCATGAGCCGCACTCGGCCCGGGTTTTCCATTCTCAAAAATTCACTCAATTCTTTTGAATCATTTTGCGGAGGGCGATTTAGCACTATTCCGGAAATCTTGTTTTGAAAAAAGCCGGAAGCAGCCGCGGCAATTTCATTTCCGGTGGCCGGATTTTTTCTCTTTCCTGATTTTCAACCCAATTTTGCCTCCGGATTTTTATAAAATTCCGGTTTTGAAAAGGAGGTCAGGGCCAAATGGTTGGTTGATTCCGTTTCCAAAATTTTAAATTTTAATTCCGGAAGGCCGGAAATACGAAAACACCGATTGCAGAGAAATGAAGACCCATGCGTATTTTTTTGAACATGGTTCAGCCCGGGGGCAGACCTGTGAACTGGAGCAGGATTCGGGGGTGCTGAAATGTACGGGCATTCCGGGAGCGGAGGGCAGGACCTTTTCTTTTTCGGAGATCGATCTGCAAAAATTGCCCGGTGCCGAGAAATGGAAACTGAAAATCCGGGCGCAGGAAATGGGTTTTCTGATCGAGGATAAAATCTGGATTGAGCACCTCATATCGGCAGTTCCGGAATATCGGCATAAGGGCAACCGGCCGGGAATGCCCTTTCCATGGCTCCGGATTGCCTTGATTTTTGTTTTTGCAGCTGCGGGAATTCTTTACGGATTGTACAAGGCAACACCATGGATTGCCGATCGGGCAGCTGTCTCGCTTCCATGGGAATGGGAAATGCAGCTGGGAGAAAAAATTGCTGCAGAACTGATTCAAAAAGAGCAAATTGACCAGCAGAAGACTGAGGTAATCAGGGAGTTTTACGGACTAACCATGGCCCTTCCGGAGGAGGGACACCCTTCGTTGCCCATTGAAATCACCGTGGTAAAAAATGATGAATTCAATGCCTTTGCCATACCGGGCAGAAAAATTGTCATTTACACCGGTGCGCTGGAGGCCATGAACAGCCATGAAGAACTACTGGCCATTCTGGGCCACGAAGCCGGACATGTGGCCGGCCGCCATTCCCTGCGCACCCTGTTTCGGGCACTTTCTGCCTACGCTGTGGTTTCATTCATTGCCGGTGATGTAACAGGCGTAATGGCCATTCTGATTCAGAACGCTCAAAACATCCAGCAAATGAGCTATTCCCGTGATTTTGAGCGGGAAGCCGATGTACGGAGCCATGAATATCTATGCGCCAACAAGGCAAATCCGGAGGGATTGGTCAGGCTGATGAAGGCCTTGCAGAAAAAATATGGTGCTTTGGAAAACAAGGACTTTTCTTTTTTCAATTCCCATCCGCTTACCGGCGAGCGAATTGAAAATGCCCGCAAACAGATACAGGAGAATCCTTGTTCCGGCTATGCAGGAGATGAAAAACTGGCCAACCTGTTTGCCCGGCTTAAAAAAACCTCCTGGTAAAAATCAGGACCAGCCCAGATTGCCCCTCAGGGGAACGAAGGCAAACTCACCAAACTTTTCTCTTTTGACTTCGCCCGTTTGGGTCTTCGTAATCCGGATCATTTCCTGCTTTTCGTTGTCCCCTTCCGGAATCACCAAACGGCCACCGGGCTTTAGTTGGTCGATTAGTGGTGCCGGTACCGAGGGTGCCCCGGCCGTTACCAGAATGGCATCATATGGCGCAAAAGCCGAAAGGCCCATACTTCCGTCTCCAAGAAAAAATTGCGCTTTGCAGCCCAGATACCTTGTCAGGATTTTTTGAGCCTTTTTAAACAGATTGGGCTGAAATTCAATGGTATACACATTGACCCCCAACTCGCACAGAACGCTGCACTGGTATCCCGAACCGGTGCCGATTTCCAAAACTTTATCTCCGGGTTTTAATTCCAGCAGTTCCGTTTGGCGGGCAACCGTGTAGGGTTGAGAAATGGTTTGACCTTCTCCAATCGGAAAGGCTTTGTCCTGATAAGCGTGAATGGCAAGGGCAGTATCCAGAAAAAAATGCCGGGGAATTTTTCCGATGGCTCTTAGTACTGCTGCATCTCTGATTCCCTTTTTTTCCAGCTCTATTACAAGGTTGCGTCGCATGCCCTGGTAGCGGAAATCATCTGTCAGTTTCTCCATATTCGGGCGCAAGGTAATTTCCCAATCAAATAAATGCTCAATTTTGCAGCCCGAAAGAAAGAAACCTTTCTTATCGGATTGAATTTCATGAGGTCAGGGCGGGCAGTCTGTTTTCCATTCTTTTTTATTTTGGCCATCTGCTGGTGCATTGTCTCCGGTTGCGAATTTGTCAATCCGGACGAAAAAGTACCTTCCTACATTCAGGTGGATACTTTTTCTTTTCAAACGGCCGACAGCACCGGCTTCAACACCGAAAGGATTAGCGATGTCTGGATTTATGTGAACAACCAAATTATCGGAACCTATCAGGTTCCTACGGGAAAGATTCCGGTTTTGGCAGAAGGGCTTTCCAATATCACCATTCAGGCAGGTGTATTTGCAGACGGAATAAAGGGAAATCGGGTATATTATCCTTTCTATCAGGCATATGCAGCTAAAATGAATTTAGAGAAAGGTAAGGTAAGCAAGGTCAATCCGGCATTCCGGTATTCCGACGGACTAAAAAAACCTTTTATTTTTTATCAGGATTTTGAAAGCAGCGATTCCGGATTTTCTAAAGGACGCTACGGCAATCTCGAACTGGAACGACCTCTCCATGAGCCGGGAGCGCCTTCAGCCGCTTTTGGTGCAAGGTACGGAAAGCTCACAGCCCGCACCAACGAAGACATCATTGAATTTTCAAACAATATTTTTGTACCCCTGCGCCAAAACGGAATGCCGGTATATCTTGAATTCGATTACCGTTCTACCTGTACGCTGCAGGTTGGCCTTGAGGGTTTTGTGGGTTCACAGGCGCCGCAGCCTTACTTTGATTTGGTATTGCTTCCCGCCGATAAATGGACCAAAATGTATGTCAGTCTATCGGAAGAAACCCAGAAATACTTCAACAATGCACGCTTCCGGTTTTTCCTCCGGACTGTACCGCAGCCCGGGGCCAACAACAGTTTTTCTATTGACAATGTCCGCTTAATCAACTTCTGAACCCAATGAAAATCAGCAAGAATGCAGTAAAAACAGGCTACATCATCACCGATGTGCTATCTGCCATTCTCGGTTGGCTTTTTTTCTTTTGGTACCGTACACAGGTGCTGGAAAACTTCCGGCCCGGCAAGTTTTTTTCGGTGGAGAAAAGTGCATTCGCCATAGCCTTGTTCTGGGTTTTGGTTTATGCCTTCTGGGGTTTTTACAAGGATTATTTCCGCAAATCGAGAATAAAGGAACTGTATCACCTATCGTCCGCAGTGCTTTTCGGGGTGGTCTCCATCATGATTATTCTGCTGCTCGACGACGACGGAACCCGGAATTATCAGCGGTATTACCGCACCACAGCACTGTATTTTATTATCCACCTCATTATTTCGGGATTCTTTAAAGTGCTGTACCTAAGCCTGGTAAAGAAGCTGATACAGAACAGGTTGATAACTTTCCCGACCCTCATTGCGGGCAGCGGTCCGGCTGCCTGGGAAATTTACCACGACATCCGTAGCAACAATCCCCATTTGGGTTTGAGTTTTGAGGGTTTTGTGCATTTGGGGGAAAAATCCCCTGCTATGGAAGAGCGAACGCATTTGCCTTGTTTGGGTCATTACCGGGAAATGGAAGGCATATTGGAGCAAAAGAAAATTGAGCATCTTATATTGGCTGTTGAAGCTACAGACCATCGTCACCTGGAGGAGATTCTCAATATTACTGAGGGAAAAAAATTGATTATCAGTATTTTGCCCGATATGTATCAGATTTTACTTGGATTGGTGAGAGTGCAGCATGTTTTTGGTACACCTCTCATTGAAATCAAACAAGATCTGATGCCGGTTTGGCAGCAGGTTGTAAAAAGAGGAATGGATATTACAGCTTCACTGCTCGTTTTGGTGTTTGGCTCGCCTTTTTTTCTGGCAGTAGCCCTGGTAACAAAATTTTCATCCAAAGGCCCGGTGTTGTTTTTTCAGGAAAGAATCGGAAAGAATGGGGTTCCTTTCAAAATCATAAAATTCAGGAGCATGTATGTAGACGCTGAAAAGATGGGTCCGGCGCTTTCTTCTGCCACCGATCCGCGGATTACACCTTGGGGAAGATTTATGCGCAGGACCCGAATCGATGAATTTCCACAGTTTTTCAATGTCCTCATCGGCGATATGTCGCTGGTTGGTCCAAGACCGGAAAGACAATTTTTTATTGAAAAAATCATGGCTGTAGCCCCGCATTACCGGCACTTGAACCGGGTTCGGCCCGGCATCACATCCCTCGGACAAGTGAAATACGGATATGCCGAAAATGTGGACCAAATGGTTCGCCGCTTGAAATTCGACATCATCTACATAGAAAATATGTCGCTGGGTATGGACTTCAGGATATTGATATACACCGTTTTGACTGTACTCGGAGGAAAAGGAAAGTGATGAAAAATAAACGGATTTCCTTTTTACCCATTTGGGGAAAACAAAACGAAACCATTCCCATTCAGCAGATGCGGGCATTGAGGAAACTGGGGGCGGAGGCAGAATATGGTCTTCCCGGTTCTGTTTTTCCGCTCAGCCGGACCTGTATGGCCCAAAGACCTGACCTCATCAGTCTGGATTGGATTCATCAGTATTGTCTTTCTCCCGGACTGGCCGCTTCTCTGATAAAATCCTTCCTATTCTTATTGGATGTATTGGCGGCACGGTATGTGTTCCGTGCCAAGCTGGTCTGGACCCTGCACAACCTCCGGCACCACGATCCCCGGCCACGAAAAACAGAGCAGTGGATTTCCCGGTTTTTTGCCAGCAATTGTATAAAGGTCAGGATATTAGGCGAGGGCATGGAAGAAGAAATCTGTTCCTATCTCGGCGTTGCAAAATCCAAACTGGTGGTAATTCCTGAAGGACCGTATGCGGGCTGGTACCCGGAAGGGATTTCGACAGACGATGCCAGGAAGATGCTGCAAATTCCTGAAGGGAATCGGGTTTGGCTGTACCTGGGAAATCTCAGGCCCTACAAAGGAGTGGAGGAATTAATTGCCGCTTATCTGAAACTTCAACCTGAAAATACCGACCTTATTATTGCAGGAAGACCATGGAATACAGAATATGCCGATTTTATCGCAGAAATGGCATCAGGACATCAAGGCATTCGCCTTGCGATGAAATTGATTCCGGATGCGGAACTGCAGGTTTATTTTGCTGCATCGGATTTGGTTGTTTTGCCATTTAAAAATGTTTTGAATTCCGGCTCTGCCCTGTTGGCCATGGGGTTTTCCAAAGCTGTGGTTGCACCTTCTATCGGACTTCTGCCTTTCAGGCTCCGGACACAAAAGCAGTTCTTGTATGCACCCGAAGCCGGCCTTGAATCTGCACTGAGGAATGTGATGAGCCTGAATCGCAGTCAATTGGAAGCCATAGGTGAAGCGAATCGGCAGGAGGCAATGAAATACTCGTGGGACGATTTCGCCTTATTTTTGATTCATGTCTGAAACAAATCAAAATACAGAGAACAAGATTATTCCCAAGTACTTTGGAATGTTTCTTTTCATTATTGGAGCAAATTTGATAGGACTGACTGTTTTCAACAGAAACATCGAGGTTATTCGCTTTTTAAGGCAGCCAAGCCTGGCCATTTCTTTTTTATGGCTTCTTTATTCGTTTCCGGTAAATCCGAAAAGGTTTCCATTCAAAGGTTTGGCTCTATTTTTCATCCTGTTCCTGGTCTTTTTGCTATTCAACATCGTCACATCCATTGACAGTGTCAATTCTGCCCAATATTCACTGTGGCTTATCGCTTCTTATCTGGTTATTCATCAATTTTTGTTTGTTCGAAACCAACTGACTTTTAAGCAGATGTTTTATCAGTTTTCGATGGCGGTCTGGATTATCGGAGTTGTTTCCATAGTGGTTAGTTTGGTAGGTGCATATGTTCTCGGCTTGGATTCATTTTTTGATGATCGGTATAATTATTCCCTCATGAGTGTGGCTACGGAATTTTCCGGGGTTTTCGGTTCCAATAATTCATTAGGATTCATTACATTTATAACACTTGTTTTTAGTCTGTTTTTATTTCAAATAAATAAAGGAACCTCATACTCTTATTTTTTCTTTTTTTTCGCTATTTTGCTAAATCCACTTCTAATTTTTATTGGAAATAGGGCTGGTATGGCATGTTCTGCTATGTTTTGGGTGTTATTTCTGACTTATATTAATCGTAGTTGGTTTGGTTTTTTGATATTGGTTTGTTTTATTTTTTTCTCAACAGTTTATTTTAGTGATACCTTATTGCAGAAATTCAGGCTTGAACAATTTGAAGGTGGAAATATATTTGGAAACAGGACCGAACTAATTAAGGAGGCCTTGATGGTAGCTGATGTGATGGATTTTTTTGGGGTAGGTTACCATAATCAAAGACTGGCCCGCAAGGCATTCGGAGTGGTTTCGGACGGAGACAAAGAATTTAATTTTCACAACACCTACCTGGCGGTTTATACAGAATTTGGACCACTTGGCCTTATTTGGATTCCCGGAATCATTTTACTTGTCCTTTTCTGGCCAACTGCACGGGATGTATTGCCTGAGAATGTTAAATTTCTGAGGATGCTCAGGGTATTTGCAGGCATTATGATGGTTTTATACCTGCCGGTAGAAGATTCTGTAAATTCTCCCGGAAGCCCTTCTTTTCTCTTTTTTTGGATAAGCCTCGCCCTTTTGCTCATTGGCTCGTATCCCGATTATCCAGCACATAGATTTTATGAAAAAAAGAGTAGCCTTTCTGATTAATCAATTTACCACGGTTCAGTCAGGTCCCGGCAGATTTACTGAATACCTGAAGAGAATGCAGTGGGATGAAATGGAAATGATATTCATATCCCATCAGGTAGTAACCGGGACAGAATTGGAGAAGAAGGTTTCTTTGCCGGCCTGGATTCGTCTGATGCCACTTGCATGGATATTTAGAAGTTTTTACTATTCCAAGACGCTGAAAAAACTGGATCGTGAACGGCCTTTCGATGCCATCCTGACTGTAGATTTTTCTTTGGGCCTGTTCATTTCCACCTCTGACTTAAGAAATCGGCTTTATTCGATGGTGAATGACGACAATTATCTCAGGATTTTTGAAAAGGGGGAGCATACGAAGGGTATGAGTACCGATCGGCTCTGGGCCCGTCGACTGGGTTATTTTTTGGAATCTTTTGTTTCACGCAGGGCAAAAATGATAATCGCCAACTCTTTGTACACCAAAGGGTTGATTCTAAGTATTTACAAAATTCCTTCTGATCGCGTCTTTTTGCTCTATAAGGCAGTAGACCTGTCCTTGTTTTCTCCGAGAGCATATCAGCCAACACCTCCTGTTCGTTATTTATTTGTTAAAAACGACTGGAGACGGGGTGGACTGGACCTGATAATAAAAGCATTTTCACGGGTAACATTCGGGGAAAGAATTCATTTTACAGTTGCAGGAATATCCCCCGAATTTCAGGATATAATTCGGGAAATAGCTGAAAAAGAAGGTTTTAAAGGCGGGCTGAAGATTACTGGATTATTAAACAGAGAGGAATTGAAAAAATATTTGGAAGGGACAGATGTCTTTATCAGTATGAGCCGTCAGGAAGCTTTGGGCGTGGCCTGTCTTGAGGCCATGGCCTCTGGTGTGCCTGTGATAGCCAGCAATGCCGGAGGACTAAAAGAGGTTCTCGACTTCGGAAATGCCGGCTTTATGATTGAAAATGAATCTGTTGATGATCTCGTTGCTAAATTGGAGGAAATCTTTAAAAATCCGGAATTGATGGAGGCAAAAATAGCCAATGGCTTGCTTCAGGCAGAAAAATTCTCCGTGGATCGACTGCGGCAAAATATCTCCCGGCTCTTTTCCTGAATTCAGGCATTATTTCCTTTGGACAAAAAAAAAGCCCCTGAAAATCAGAGGCTTTTGGGGTGTAGCGGAGGGGGGAGTCGAACCCCCGACCTCAGGGTTATGAATCCTGCGCTCTAACCATCTGAGCTACCCCGCCAAAGGGTCGGTATAAAAAATATTAATCCCAAAATCAGGCCTGAGCAGGCTTTAATTCCATTTTTGGGCCCGCAAAAGACAAAGTTTTAAATTACAATTGCAAATTTCAGAAAAATAAATTTTAATTTTGCGCCCCTTTTATAAACCACCCCGGATAAAATTGAATGGGAAAATACAAGTTCACAGGAGAATTTGAGTTTCAGGCTTCGCCGAAAATTCTGTTCGAATACATCGGCACACCGGTAGGTCTGGCCCAGTGGTTTTGCGACAAAGTCACCATCTCGCCCCAGAACATATGGAACATGATTTGGGATGAAACAGACCACAAGGCCGTCCTCACTCACAACAAACCCTTCCGCCTGCTTCGATATCAGTTCCAAAGTGCTGAAAATGAAGACGCTCTGGACCCGTCTTTTCTGCAGTTCGAAATTGAGAAAAACGAATTGACCCGGCTGGCCTTCCTCAAAGTGACCGACTACTCCGGCATGACCAACCAACAGGAATTGGAAGAACTTTGGGAAAATCTGATCGGAAACCTCAAAACAGTTATCAGGGAAAAGTAAATCCATTCACCTGCGGGCATGCTCAAGAAGCTCGATAAACTGGTAATCAAGGCTTTTTTCCCGCCTTTTCTCCTCACTTTTTTTGTAGTCATCTTCATTTTGCTGACGCAGTTTATGCTGAAGTATTTTGATGATTTTGTGGGGAAAAACCTGAGCTACAGCACTTACGCGGAACTGTTGTTTTTTTTCAGCATCAATTCGGTGCCTTTGGCTTTGCCCATTTCCATTCTGCTCTCCAGCATCATGACCTACGGCAATCTGAGTGAGCACAACGAACTGACGGCCATCAAAAGTGCCGGTATTTCTCTGCTCCGGATTATCAGGCCCATTTTTTTCGTGGTTTGTCTGCTTACGCTTCTGGCTTTTTGGTTCAACGACCGCGTTTTGCCCTATGCCAACCTCCGGGCATACAGCCTGCTTTACGATATTACCACCAAAAAAGCTGCCTTTAACATCAAAGAAGGTACTTTTTACTACGGTCTTCCCGGATTTGCCGTAAAAATCAACCACAAGGACCCGGATGGCAGCACCATCAAAAAGGTGATGATTTACAACCATCAGGACGACAGGGGAAATGTAAACCTGACCATGGCCGATTCCGGAAAAATGTACACCATCTGGAACGACCGCTACCTGATTTTGGAGTTGTTCCGCGGTGACAATTACACCGAGCTCCTGCCCAAATCGCCCGGCCGCGAATCGGAATTTACCCACAACCATTTCGATTACAGCAAACTGGTTTTCAATCTCAGCTCTTTTGAAATGAGCCGCACTGACATTCAGTTGTTTGCAAGCAATAAAATCATGCGGAATCTTTCGGAATTGCACCGCGATATTGATTCCATAAAAAGGGAAAGCGAAAACCTGCGGAAGTTTTCCTCCACCAATTTCCTCACCTATTTTTCTCATTTCAGGCGGCAAAGGCAGGGACCGGAATTGTCTGAAAAATATTTAGATTCCTTGTCCGGCAATCTGGCCGGCCGATGGGCAGCAGACAGTATGCAATGGACGCAATCGGCTTACAATCAAATCAGAAGCATAAAAAATTATTCCGAAACCAACCGCGACCGCCTCAATAATTATTACCGCGATGTGGATGTTTTTGAGGTGGAAATCTTTAAAAAATACACCCAGGCCATCGCATGTCTGATCATGTTTCTGCTGGGTGCCCCTTTAGGTGCCATCATCCGAAAGGGCGGTTTTGGCGTGCCGGTGCTCATTTCCATTTTCTTCTTCATCGTTTACTATGTGCTGTCCATTACCGGCGAGAAATGGAGCAAGGAAGATGTGGTGGATGTTCCCCTGGGTATGTGGTCTACCAATTTCCTGCTTTTTTGGGTTGGACTTTATTTTATGATGAAGGCCCGGTCAGATTCATCCTTGCTGGAAAACAACTACTTTACCCGGTTTTTTTCATTCGTCGGTCGCCTGCTCAGGCAGCTTTTTTTGCGGAAAAAGCCCAAAGAAATCTTTTCGTAATCTTTCTCCTTCGAATACCCATTTTGGGTTGCCCTGTTGGCCCTTGCCGGCCTTTCGGATTTCTTCCAAAATACGATTGAAGTCGTTCTGTTCGGGATGGTCGAAGTCTACCGCAATGCCCCTGCCTTCCCGGCAGGCCAGTTCCATGAAGGGGCTGTTTTGTTGGCAAAGCATGGGCTTGCCTTCATAGACAGCTTCAAACATCTTGGTGGGAAATTTGCCTTCATTGGCCTTGCTTATGCGGTAGGGGATCAGCACGGCATCGGCTCCGGCCAGCACACGGTGAATGGTCTGGCTGTCTGTCCAGGTTTTGGTTAGACTGAAATCTGCCTCAGGATGCTGCCTCATGTATTGATTTCGGAGTCCTGCGTCGGGTATTTGCCCGGCAAGTGAAAATTTCACATCCGGGAATTGCCGCCTGAAGGCTTCCATAAATGCCAATGCTTTTCCGGTGCCGGCCTCATCACTGAGGTAGCCGGTCATGGCAATCCGGCAAATTCCGGTCTTATTTTCAGAAGGAAAACGGTGTTCTGTCCAGGCTTCGGGGACTTTGTTTTCAAAAATCTGCCATTTCCCTTGCGGCAGATAGGGAATCTGCCGGCTGTAAATTTCTTCTGCCAGCCAAATCCGGTCAGCAAATCCAAATAAATTTCTGAGAAAAAAGCGGCTCAGAGCAGGAAAAATCAGGGATTTCCATGTTGGGTAGCCACGCTGAAATACAAAATTCCATTCAAAGTTTTCCTGGCAATCGAAAATCAGCCGGGTGGCAGCTGTGCATTTATACAAGGCGGCAGGCAACAATAAAGCCGGATTTGCCACAATGATGGCTTCGGGTTTTATCTTTTGGCAATACCGGAAAAATTGCCACAAACTCAAAATAAGCACCTGATTATCATGAATTTGAAATACTTCTTCTCCGGGCTTTTGGGTTTCGGATGCATGGGCCTTGCCGAAATAATACAAATGGGTAAGGCCGGATTCTTCCAGAGCATGGCCAATTTTTTCCTTTTGCCTGGTTTCATTCCAGGGTTTCTTCAGTTGTGCCAGAATTACTTTCAAGCTTTTGTTTGGCTAAAACCCTTTTACTTTCGGCCCAAAATTCAACAAAATGCAGGAAATCATAGAAATGATCTGGGAAAACCCGGAAAAGATTCAGGATCAGGCTCTTATTGGTAAAGTCGAGGAGGTCATTTCCGGACTGGAACAGGGAAAACTGCGGGTAGCAGAAAAGATAAACGGGGAATGGCACACCCATCAATGGATAAAAAAAGCCATTTTACTCTACTTCAAAATCAGGAAAATGGAGAAAATGGAGGCCGGATTTTTTGAATTTTATGACAAGATGAGCCTGAAACGGGACTTTGAATCGAAAGGTGTTCGTTCGGTGCCCCCGGCAGTAGCAAGGTATGGTTCCTACATTGCCCCGGGTGTGATTCTTATGCCTTCCTATGTCAACATTGGCGCTTATGTAGATGCCGGTACCATGGTAGATACATGGGCAACCGTGGGCAGCTGCGCACAAATCGGAAAGCATGTACACCTGAGCGGAGGAGTTGGAATAGGAGGGGTGCTCGAGCCCCTGCAGGCCAATCCGGTCATCATCGAAGACGGGGCTTTTATCGGGTCCAGATGTATTGTAGTAGAGGGTGCCATTGTTGAAGAGCAGGCAGTCCTCGGAGCAGGGGTCACCATTACCGGATCTACCCGCATTATAGATGTAACCGGTTCTGAGCCTGTGTATTATAAGGGAAGAGTTCCGGCCGGATCTGTGGTTATTCCGGGTTCGTATCCCAAAACTTTTCCTGCCGGGCAGTACCATGTGCCCTGTGCCCTGATTATCGGTAAAAGAACACCCGGAACCGACCTGAAGGTTTCATTGAATCAAACCCTGCGTGATTTTCAGGTAGAGGCATAAAAAAAGCAGAGATTAATTCTCTGCTTTTTTGGCTTTGGCCTTGGCGGGTTTCTTTTCTGCCTCTTCTGTTGCTTTTACCTTTTCGGCTTTGGCTGCCATTACCGGCTTCGGCATGGTTTCATTCCTTTTTCTGGTTTTACCGAACGAACCATTGGCCAGCTTTCCTTTTCTTGATTTGATGTCTCCTTTTCCCATACAGATAAATTGAAGCTGCGATATTAGGCAATGGATTTGAATTGCAGAACCTGATTTTTTAGTTGGGTTGAGGACATTGCTTTTTTATACATCAATAAAAAGTTGAAAACCAATATTTTAATACCCAAAGCCGGTTGTATGGTTAACTCATTTTTTACTTCCTGCTGAATTAAAAAACAGCCGGAGGTTTTCCTTGTCTTCAAGGTAATGCAATTTGAAAATGGCGGGAGGATGGTTCTTCTTTTTTGAAAAATATATCCTCAGGCCCTCTCATTCGAAAAATAAACCACCAGGCAGGACAATAAAAAAGGGTTCGGAATCGAACCCTTTGTATTGCAGGAATTATCCTTTGTTTCTTGCCTTATCTGAATTTTCCAGCCATATCCCCACCCAGAAGGAGGCGACAAATAGCAGCAGAAAAAACACATAAGAAACCATTTCCATCGACATGTTTTCCTTCTGTTTAAGCGGGGCAAATATAGGTCCTCCCCGCAAAATCCAAAGGAAAAACTACATTTGCGGGCCAATGGAATTAACGACAGAGAAGACACTGTACCTGACACGGCATGGTGAAACTGACCCCAACAAGAATTTTATCATTCAGGGAAGCGGCCTCGATTCGCCGCTGAATGCAACCGGTACGCAACAGGCCCGTGATTTTTTCCTGGCATACAGGCATATACACTTTGATAAAATTTACACCTCTCACCTCATTCGTACCCATCAGAGCGTTCAGTCTTTTCTGGAAATGGGCATTCCGCATGAATCTATGACCGATTTGCGGGAAATTTCATGGGGTGAAAAAGACGGCACCCGCATAGACCCTACAGAGCAGCGCATCTATCAAGCCATGCTGTCCGACTGGAGAGCCGGCCTTCTGGACAGGTCCTTTGCAAATGGAGAAAGTCCCAATCAGGTGATGCAGCGAATGAAAAAGGCCATGGAAATCATCATGAGCCGGAAGGATGAAAAAACCATTCTCATGTGCATACACGGCAGGGCATTGCGCATTTTGCTTTCTCATTTGATGAAAACGCAGTTGTCTGAAATGGAACAGTATCTTCATTCCAATTTGTGCTTGTATGTACTTGAATATGACGGACAAAACTGGCGCATCGTGCTGAAAAACGATACCAGCCATCTACCCTGATTTTTTATTTGTACTCTGATTCGGCCGCCTGCCAATTTTTTGTTTCCGGCTTAGGCGGTATATTTATATTTGCCCCATGCAAATCCGATACTACATTTTCCTTATTGGCTCTGTTCTGGTTCATTGTCAGGCATTTTCTCAGGCATACCGGCATACCGGCTCCGACCATGGCACCCGTTTTGAGCAGCTGGATTACCTGATTCCATCGCCCAACGAATACCGCACTGCCAGCGGCGCTCCCGGACCCCGGTACTGGCAACAAAGGGCCGATTACGACATTGAGGCCACTCTGGATGAAAAAAATCAAATGCTCAGGGGAAAGGAAACCGTCACCTATTTCAATAACAGCCCTTCGCCATTGGAATACATTTGGCTGCAACTGGATGAAAATGAGCATGATCCTTCGAGCGATAATCATTATTTTGACGAGAGCCGAATGCGTTCCCAAATGTCGGAGTCGGATTTGGCCCGGTTTGAATTCAAAAAAAATCTGGCTGAGTACGGGGATAAAATTTTATCGGTGACCGATGCGGCAGGAAAGAAACTGCCCTTCACCATCAACCAGACCATGATGCGCATCGATATGCCCAGGGACCTGATGCCCGGTCAGAAATTTGTGTTCCGGATTGAATGGCAATACAAAATCATCGACCGTACGAAATTCGGCGGCAGGGGAGGACTGGAGTTTTTTCCCGAGGATGGCAACCATATTTTTACCATGAGTCAGTGGTTCCCGAGGCTTTGCGTATATTCTGATTTTCAGGGCTGGCAAAACCATCAGTTTACAGGCAGGGGTGAATTTGCTCTGGCATTCGGAAATTACCGGGTGCGGATGACCGTGCCTGCCGACCATGTGGTTTGTGCCACCGGCGAGGGCCAGAATTATGCTTCTGTGTTGACCGGTGCCCAGTTAAAGCGCTGGAAATCTGCTCAAAATGCCAAAGAACCGGTAGAAGTTGTGACCCTGGATGAGGCCAAGAAAGCTGAAAAAGACAACCCCGGAGGCAGCAAATCTTCTGCCACCAAAACCTGGGAATTTAAAGCAGAGAATGTGCGGGATTTTGCATGGGGCAGCAGCCGTAAGTTTGTTTGGGATGCCATGGCCCTGAATCAATCGGGAAAGAAGGTGATGTGCATGAGCTTTTACGGCAAAGAAGCCTATCCGCTCTACCGGAAATATTCCACCAAAGTGGTGGCGCATACCATTAAAACCTACAGCAAATACACTATCGATTATCCCTATCCCGTGGCGCAAAGTATAGAAGCCAGCAGCGGCATGGAATATCCCATGATTTGCTTCAACTACGGCAGGGCTGAGAAAGACGGAACCTACTCTGAAGCCATCAAATACGGTATGATCGGCGTCATCATCCATGAGGTGGGTCATAATTTTTTCCCCATGATTGTGAACAGCGACGAGCGGCAATGGAGCTGGATGGACGAAGGTCTCAATACATTCGTGCAATACCTAACCGAGCAGGAATTCGACAACAACTACCCGAGCAGCCGCGGGCCGGCCCACAAAATAGTGGATTACATGCGCCTGAATAAGGAACAGCTGGAGCCCATCATGACCAATTCAGAAAATATTGTTCAATTTGGCCCCAATGCCTACAGCAAACCGGCCACTGCCCTCAACATTCTGCGGGAAACCATCATGGGCCGCAAGCTTTTCGACTATGCCTTCAAGACATACTCCAAAAGGTGGGCATTCAGGCACCCCACGCCTGCCGATTTCTTCCGTACCATGGAGGATGCCTCGGCCGTAGACCTCGATTGGTTCTGGCGGGGATGGTTTTTCGGGATTGACCCGGTAGACATCAGCCTGGATTCGGTGAAATGGTATAAAATAGATGCCCCGGCCAACGAGATAGCCT
Organism: Hymenobacteraceae bacterium; assembly: GCA_947459175.1. GTDB lineage: Bacteria > Bacteroidota > Bacteroidia > Cytophagales > Flexibacteraceae > CAMDMI01. Next base: position 11,786 of record CANHCT010000011.1, on the reverse strand, counting down.
TTAAGCGACAGAATTTCAAGCATTTGGGGCAGCTAAGGAATGCACAGGACAAGTCCATTACATTTGCGGTAGATGCCGATACCAGCCTTCGGGATTTCTACTACCACAACCGCAGCGGCGACGACGATGAGGCCATGTTCCGCCGGATGATGATGCCGCAGGCCCCTTCAGCAGGCCCCGACAAAGCCATGGACAGCCTGAAAGCCATCTGGGCAAATAAGAATTTTTATGAACTCAGTTTCCGCAATGCCGGGGGCCTGGTGATGCCGATTATCGTGGAGTTTACTTTCAAAGACGGCAGCAAAGAAGTGGACCGCATCCCGGCCCAGATTTGGAGAAAGAACGAACTGAAGGTGAAGAAGGTGTTTATGAAAGACAAGGAAGTGCAGAGCATCAAACTGGATCCTGAAAAGGAAACAGCCGACATCAATGAGGAAAACGGTTTGTGGCCCGTGAAGGAACTGCCCAATAAATTTCAGCTCTTCAAAGGCGGACGATTCGGAAGGGGTCCGGTACCGGTGGGTCAGAATCCCATGCAGAAAGCCAGAGAAAAAAGCGCAGAGAAGGATAAAGAAAAAAAGAAACCCTGATACGGCTGCTTCGGATCCGGTATTTTTCCTGAAATACCCTGATATTTAGCATATTATCCCGGACTGCTTTCAACTCAGGGAGTGAAATCCGAGGGCATTGCCTTCGGAGTCCAGTACAAAGGCCACAAATCCCACCTCGGGAGAAATCTGCATTTTGGGAACAATGATTTTGCCACCCATTTCCAAGGCCCGGCCCACAAAAGGTTGCAAATCGGGATTGCAATTGAGGTAAATCCGGGGACCGTAGACCGAAGGCTTATAGCCTTCTCCCATCACCAAAGCACCCGAAACCCCGGAATCGGGCGGGAAAAAACCCATGGTATATTCCCCCAGCACACTGACCTGCAGGTGCATCTGAAAAACATATTCATAAAAGCCTTTTGCCCTCCCGAAGTGGACCACAGGAATTTCAAAACGACTCAAAAGTGAATTCAGATGCTTGGTATTTAATGGTTTACAAAAGTGTAATGCTCTTTTGGTAATGATTTCAGGGCCCGCAGGCAGGGAGTTTTTGAAAATCAGCCGGGCGTTTTCATGAACTCTTAACCGAACATGGGCTGTACTGCCTGCTTTTCAGGTCAGCTGCCAGACCACCTCTTTTGCTTTTCCGTTAATGGTAAGGATAAGCCGGGCCGGGGAAGGTACCAAAACCAGGCGGGCCACTTTGCCCGGATACTGATCGGCTTCTACCAGCACACCTTCTTTGGAATTGATGTCATAAAGCGGCTCTCCGTCAAGCGATTCGCCTTTTTTCACATAGTTTTTGGCGATGTAGGCTGTAGGAATCAGCACATCGGTATTGGAGCAAATGCGCTCATGCACATCGTCCATGGCATCTTCCAGAAAATCGCCGAACTCCGACAAAAAGGCATCCTCCGCCTCGTGAAGCTCATCTTCTGCAGCATCGTAGGCTTCGTCGGCATAATCGATCTGGTTGAGCTTTATCCTTTTTTCTGCGATTCCAATTAAATCTGCATTCAATTTGTTTTTGTTCATAGACTTACTTTTATGAGCGGATGCAAAGGTTCATTTTGATATAAAAATATCAAAAATTATTCTTGTCTTCCCCGAAAATTTAAAGTTAATACCATAAGAACCATACCTTTGCAGGACAAATAAAAATCGTATGTTAGCAACTGCCGAAACTACATCAAAGACAATGCAGGAAGATTTTTTGCCCCTGCTCGGAACCGACCATGTTGAATTTTATGTTGGCAATGCCAAGCAATCAGCCTACTACTATCAAACCGCATTCGGCTACAGGTGGGTAGCCTACGCCGGACCCGAAACCGGCCTGAAAGACAGGGCCTCGTATGTGCTGGAGCAGGGAAAAATAAGACTGGTGCTCACCACCGCCCTGTATCCCGATCATCCCGTAGCGGAGCATGTAAAAAAGCATGGCGATGGCGTAAAAGTGCTGGCCTTGTGGGTAGATGATGCGGCTAAAAGCTATGAAGAAACCACCAAAAGAGGCGCCATTGGCATTTCGGCACCTGTAGAGCTGAAAGATGAGAACGGGACTATGGTGCTGGCCTCTATCCAGACCTACGGCGAAACCATCCACACCTTTGTGGAGAGAAAAAATTACCGGGGGGCCTTTATGCCCGGCTACCGCAAAGTGGATAAACCTGCTCTTTCTGAGCCCATTGGCCTCATGCACATAGACCACTGCGTGGGGAATGTAGGATGGGGAGAAATGAATACCTGGGTAGATTATTACGAGCGCATCATGGGCTTTAACTTGTTGGTTACATTCGACGACAGCGATATTTCCACAGAGTATTCGGCCCTGATGTCGAAGGTGGTTTCGAATGGAAACGGCTATGTGAAGTTCCCCATCAACGAACCGGCAGAAGGAAAGAAGAAGTCGCAAATAGAGGAGTATCTGGATTTCTATCAGGGTCCCGGTGTACAGCACCTTGCCCTGGCCACAGACAACATCATCCATACCGTGGGCGAACTGAAGCGCAGGGGCATAGAATTTTTGTATGTGCCCGACACTTATTACGAAGACTTGAAAACCCGGGTTGGCATTATTGAAGAAGACCTGCAGGCACTGAAAGCGCTGAACATTCTGGTAGACAGGGATGAAGAAGGCTATTTGCTGCAAATTTTTACCAAGCCGGTAGAAGACCGACCAACCCTGTTTTATGAAATCATCCAGAGAAAGGGTGCAAAATCATTTGGCAAAGGAAATTTCAAAGCCCTGTTTGAATCCATTGAAAGAGAACAGGAGCTGAGGGGGAATCTTTGATTTTTTCTTTATGGGATAAGGGAATTTTCAGTGGGGTAACCCATTGTTCCTGTTTTTCGCTTGCGCCGCAAAGGGCGATAAACAATATGCAGAGCCTGTGCGGATATGTCGGGAGTTTCGGAACTGATGAACGGCCGGACTAAATATTTGAAGAATATTTCACTCTGCTTGTTTTACGGCCCAGGCCAATTTCTGAATGCTGCAATCCGGCTGAGGGATAGAAGCGGAAACCCCGAAGCGGGCGGGAGTTGCAGCGGCGGAGTTGCAGCGTATAGCCCGACCCCGACGCAGGAGGGGGCAGCCCCAAAAAATATGAAATTATTGGTCCGTTGAGCGGGATGTTTTCTAGTTTCGCAGCTCTTTAATCTGCTTTTAAAATGACAACTCAGACCCTTCCAACCGCGGAAACAGCCAAAAAACTTGGCCTTCTTGAAGAAGAATACGACCGCATTTGTGAGATTCTGGGCCGCAAGCCCAATTTTACAGAGCTTTCCATCTTTTCGGTGATGTGGTCGGAGCATTGTTCCTACAAAAACAGCATTGTCTGGCTGAAAACGCTGCCTCGGGATTCGGAGCGGATGCTGGCCAAGGCCGGCGAGGAAAATGCGGGTCTGGTGGACATCGGGCAGGGCCTGGCGGTTGCGTTTAAAATCGAAAGCCACAACCACCCTTCGGCGCTGGAGCCCTACCAGGGCGCAGCAACCGGGGTCGGCGGAATAAACCGGGATATTTTTACCATGGGAGCCAGGCCGATTGCACAATTGAATTCCCTTCGCTTTGGCTATCCGGATAAAGACCGGAATCGGTTTCTGATGAAGGGTGTGGTAAAGGGCATCGGTGACTACGGCAATGCTTTCGGGATCCCGACGGTGGGTGGGGAGGTTTTTTTTGATGATTGCTACAATACCAATCCCCTGGTGAATGCTTTTTCGGCGGGGGTTGTGGAAACTTCGAAAACGGCCAAAGCGATTTCGTACGGCGTTGGCAATCCGGTATATATTGTAGGCTCAGGAACGGGCAAAGACGGCATTCACGGAGCCACTTTTGCCTCGGAAGATATTTCCGAAAAATCGAATGAAAAACTGCCTGCCGTTCAGGTGGGCGACCCTTTTGCAGAAAAATTATTGCTGGAGGCTACTCTGGAGGTGATTGCCTCGGGCTCGGTCATCGGCATCCAGGATATGGGGGCGGCGGGCATTATTTGCTCCACCTCCGAAATGAGTGCCAAAGGCGAACATGGCATGGACATTTGGCTGGATAAGGTGCCTACCCGGCAAGCGAACATGCAGCCTTTTGAAATATTGCTTTCTGAAAGTCAGGAGCGCATGCTTATTGTGGTGCAGAAGGGCAGGGAGGAGGAAATTTTGTCGGTTTTTGACAAATGGGATTTGCAATGTGCTGAAATCGGGGTGGTTACGGATACCAGGCGCCTGCATTTTTACATGAAGGGCGAACTGGTGGCAGATGTGCCGGCTGAAGATTTGGTTTTGGGCGGCGGGGCTCCGGTTTACCACCGGGAATGGAAGGAGCCGGCTTATTTTGCGGAAAACAAGAAGTTTAAAACTGATGCCATTCCTCAACCAGATGCTTTGGCTGAGGTGGGAAAATTTTTGCTTCAACATCCGAATCTGGCTTCGAAAAAATGGGTGAGCAGGCAGTACGACAGCATGGTGGGTACAGCCAATGCCTCGTCAGGCAGGCCTTCGGACGCTGCGGTGGTGTTGGTGAAGCAAGCCCGGGATACGGCTATTGTGCTTACGGTGGATTGCAATTCCCGATATGTGTACGCTGATCCGGAGGAGGGCTGCGCCATTGCCGTAGCTGAGGCAGCCCGGAATATTGTGTGTTCGGGAGGCGAGCCGGTGGCCATTACCAATTGCCTCAATTTTGGCAATCCCTACAATCCGGAGGTGTACTGGCAGTTTGTACACAGCATCAAGGGCATGAAAAAAGCCTGCGAGGCTTTCCATACTCCGGTGACGGGCGGTAATGTGAGTTTTTACAACCAATCGGGATACGACGGGCCGGTATTTCCCACGCCTACCATTGGTATGCTGGGCTTGATGGAAGGTTTGCACAAGCAAACAACCATTGCTTTTAAAGAGCCGGGACATAAAATAGCCCTCCTTGGGCCTGTAAATGAGGATATTGCCAGCTCCGAATACCTCTATTCCTGGCATAAGGTGAAGGCTTCGCCCGCTCCTTATTTTGATATGGAAAAGGAGGTGAATACCCAAAAGTTGGTAAAAAAAATCATCAAGCAGGGACTCCCGGCCTCCTGCCATGACCTAAGCGACGGCGGGCTTTGGCTGGCTTTGGCCGAATCGGCCTTGCAGGGAAATTTGGGTTTTGAGGTTGAATCCAGGCCGGGCATCCGAAAAGATGCATTTTGGTTTGGCGAGGGCCAAAGCCGCGTTTTGATAACTTATGCACCGGAGCAGGGAGAACGCATTCAGGCACTGGCCTTTGAAAAGCATGTGGATTTTCTGGAGCTGGGCGAGGTAAACGCAGGCCAGGAGCTGAAGCTGGATGGTAAGGTATGGATGGAATTGAAAGAAGGGAAGGACTTGTATGAGAATGGATTGAGCCGGTTTTTGGCGGAAGAGGATTAATGTTTTCCCGGTATTTGCAAAGCCCTTATTGTTTGATTTGGAGAAATTAACCGGAGAATTTTTTCTAAAGGCCTTAAGTACGGGCAAAAAAAAATCCCGCTGAAAGCGGGATACAAATTCCGTAAAACGAACAATTAAAGTCTTACAATCTCCAGTCCCTTTTTCTTCAGGGCCTGGCTGAGTCCGAGTTTGTTGATGATCCGGAGGGCATGGGTAGATACTTTCATATTGACCCAAATGCCTTCTTCCTCAAGAAACAGACGCTTGTTCTGAAGATTGGGATAGAATTTCCTTTTGGTCTTGTTGTTGGCATGGGAAACATTGTTTCCAACCACTGTTTTTTTTCCTGTTAATTGACAAACCTTCGCCATGTCTGATATTTAAATCGGGCCGCAAAAGTAGCAGTTTTTTTTATCAGTCAAAAAAAGGTTCAACTTTTTTTGAAATCATAGGGGCAATGCCTGCATGCACTTTTGCAGCAATACCCCCGCTTTAGGTGGTAGGCGGTAGTAAAAACGATTACACCCTGATCGCTGTAATAATAATCTCCATCATCGAGGCGGGGATGTTTTCTTTCTGCGGTGGTGACAAATGCCCTTTTCTTTTTTGGAAAAGCGTTGTTCATAAAAGTGGGAAAGCAGACATAAAAAGTAAAGTCATAACCAAAGGCCGGAATTATTGTTTTAGTTTTGTGGCCCGATTGCCTGTTATTCATGATTCACCAAGCCGATCTGACCAGCCGCAAACCCAATTCCAGCTTTCAGGCTATGGAATGGGAAGACCGGTTTGGCGCACACAATTACCATCCTCTGCCGGTAGTACTGGAAAAAGGACAGGGCATAGAACTGTTTGATATCGAGGGAAAACGCTATTTTGATTTTCTGTCTGCGTACAGTGCTGTAAACCAGGGTCATTGCCACCCCAGAATTATTGCAGCTCTGGTAGAACAGGCGGGAAAACTAACCCTTACCTCCAGAGCGTTTTACAACAACCGCCTTGGACAGTTTGAAAAATTTATCTGCGAATTGCTGGGCTACGATAAAGTTCTGACCATGAATTCGGGTGCCGAAGCCAACGAAACCGCCCTGAAGCTGGCGAGGAAGTGGGGCTACAAGGTGAAGGGAATTCCCGAAAATCAGGCCAAAATTATTGCAGTAAGCAGTAATTTTCATGGCAGAACCTTGGGTATCATATCAGCCTCGACAGAAGGGGACAGTACCCGTGGTTTTGGTCCCTTTCTGCCCGGGTTTGTGATTATTCCCTACAACGATACCGAAGCGCTGGCTGAGGCCCTGCAGGACCCGACCGTTTGTGCTTTTTGGGTAGAGCCCATTCAGGGGGAGGCCGGTGTCATCATTCCCGATCATGGCTATCTGGCTGCGGCAAAAAATCTTTGCGACCGGCATCAGGTTCTGCTTTTGGCAGATGAGGTGCAGACCGGTATGTGCCGCACCGGCAAAATGCTGGCCTGCGAGCATGAAATGGTTCGTCCGGATGTCCTTATTTTGGGTAAAGCCCTGAGCGGCGGAACCATGCCCGTATCGGCAGTGCTGGCCGACGACGACATTATGCTGACCATTCAACCCGGCGAGCACGGCTCCACTTTCGGAGGAAATCCCCTTGCCTGTGCGGTGGGTATTGCTTCGCTGCAAGTGCTGATTGAAGAAAATCTGGCCGACAATGCCCACCGGATGGGTAAAATATTCCGTTCCAAAATGGAGGAAATCAGAACCCGGACCGGCATTGTAGGCGAAATCAGGGGGAAAGGCCTGCTCAATGCCATCGACATTCATCCCACCGGCAACACCACCGCCTGGGAGGTTTGTATGGAAATGAAGAAAAACGGCCTGCTGGCCAAGCCCACCCGAACGCATACCATCCGCTTTGCTCCTCCGCTTGTCATTACGGAAGCGCAAATGCTGGAATGCTGTCACATCATCGAAAAGAGTATTTTAACCGTTTCATAAATTTCTTATAATGAGTCTTTTGGTCGTGGGATCGGTGGCCTTTGATGCCATCGAAACTCCTTTTGGAAAAACAGACAAAATCATTGGCGGCGCTGCCACTTACATCACTTTGTCGTCTTCTTATTTTACCGGTAAGGTAAATCTCGTGGCCGTGGTTGGCGGCGATTTCCCCAAAGCTGATATCGCCATGCTGCAAAAGCGCGGTGTAGATACAGAAGGATTGCAGATCCGGGAAAATGAAAAATCTTTTTTCTGGTCGGGCAAGTATCACAACGATATGAACAGCCGGGATACCCTGGTGACCGAACTGAATGTACTGGGGGATTTTGATCCTGTCATTCCCGAAAACTATCAGGACTGCAAGTACCTGATGCTGGGCAATCTGGCGCCATCGGTACAAAAAACAGTGATCCAAAGGCTGCGTAAAAGGCCGGAACTTATTGTAATGGACACCATGAATTTCTGGATGGAAATCGCCCTTCCTGAATTGCTGGAGACCATTTCCATGGTGGATGTGCTGTGCCTCAATGACGAGGAGGCCCGGCAGCTTACCAAGGAATATTCTTTGAAGCGGGCAGCCTACAAGATTCTGAACATGGGCCCCAAAGCCGTTATCATCAAAAAAGGTGAACATGGTGCTCTGTTGTTCAACCGGCACGAGGCCTTTTTTGCCCCTGCCCTTCCGCTGGAGGAAGTTTTCGACCCCACCGGTGCGGGCGATACTTTTGCCGGAGGTTTCATCGGCTACATGGCCAGCAAAGGAGAAACCGGATTTGCTGCCATGAAAAATGCCATCATTTACGGCTCGGCCATGGCCAGTTTCTGTGTAGAGAAATTCGGAGTGGAGCGCATAGTCAATTTGTCTGATGACGAGCTGGAAAACCGGGTGCAGGACTTTGTGAACCTGGTGCAGTTTGAGATTTCTTTGGTGTAAAATATTGATTTACAGAGCGTAATTTCCAATTTTACTGTAAGCCAAAACAAAACACTGGCCGGAATGGTCTGTGTTTTGTTTTTTATACCCATCCGTAAAAAGGGCTGATTGTTCTGAAGAATGAAATCCGTTAAAAAACAGGATCTCCCGCAAAAAATTTGTCCCGTGTGCGGGCGTCCCTTTGCCTGGCGAAAGAAATGGGAAAGAAACTGGGATGAGGTAAAGTACTGTTCTGACAAATGCCGGAGCCGGCGGATCGAGGCAGCACAAGCCTGAAATTGGTGGAGATTGTCCCCGGCAGTATTCAGGATTCCGGTCAGGGTATTTTTTCGTTCTGCATCCGGGCGGCAATTGCGTGTGCCAGCACATCGGCGGAGGGCGGGTAGTTTCTGAACCAAAGTTCGGGTTCTATCAATTCCAGTTCTGAAATGCAGGCCTGTCCTTTGGTGTCCCAAATGACATCCACACGACCATACAAAGCCTTGATTTTCAACGAAGAAAAGACCTGTTCTGCAAATTCTGTTTCCATCGGGGATGCAGCATACGGATGCACCGTTCCTCCGAAATCGTCCTGCACCCTGAAGTCGCCGGGTCTGGCTTTTTTCTGTATGGCGTGGGTAAATTTTCCATCCATCACCATGAGCGATACTTCACCTTTGTGCAAAACAGATGATTGAAATTCCTGCAGCAGAAAGGCCTCCTGTTCATTGAGTTGTGAAAAAATTCCGGATACTGAATGCGGTATTTCTCTTCCGAAACGGTAGGTATGGCGGCCGCCACCGCCTACAGAAGGTTTCAATACAAATTCCTGCCAATCAACACTTTCAATCCATTGCTCAAGGCTTTTGTCTGAGTTTTTCGGAATAAAAAGGGTAGGAGGGATGGGCAGGCCCCATGACTGCAAATCCCGGAGGTAAAGTTTATCCCAATTCCAGCGCACCAATTCCGGCTCATTTAAAAAGCGCACCTTCTTTTCTGTATCTGCAAGCCAGGCCGAAAATTCCGCAAAGCGGTGGTAATAATCCCATGTGCTGCGAAAAATGGCCAGCCCGAACTCGGACCAATCGGTGTCTTTCCGGTCCCAGCTCAGGCGCATGCTCTCCAATCCCGCTTTACTCAGGGATTCAGCGAGAATGCGGTCTTCCAGCAGGATGTTTTCCACATAGGCATTGCCCGGTACAGGCCGCAGGAATCCGGGCTGCGTGAGGAGGGCGATTTTCAAGGATTATTGTTGTTTTGAATGAAGGCGATGTTTCTTTTCAAGCCGGCAAAGCCGGTTCGTTTCATGGCCGAGCGGGCGAAAACTTTCCCGAAAACTTCCTCACTCAGGTCCAGCCATTCTTTTTTAGAAAAATCTTCCAGCCCGGGCAGGATTTGAAAGGCATCTTCTTTGTGTGCAAGGGAAAACTTTTGGTTCCACGGACAAACCTCCTGGCAGATGTCGCATCCGAAAATCCAGTTGTCCATTTTTCCCCGGAAAGAGTCGGGGATGGCCTCTTTCAGTTCGATGGTGAGATAGGAGATGCATCGGGATGCATCGATCTGATAGGGAGTAGCAAGGGCATCGGTAGGGCAGGCATCTATGCAGCGGGTGCAGCTGCCGCAATGGTCCGGCATGGGCGGATCGGCTTCCAGTTCGAGGTTTACCAGCATTTCGCAAAGGAAAAAATAGGAACCCGCTTTGGGATGGATGATGTTGGTGTTTTTGCCCATCCATCCAGTTCCGTTCCGGGCTGCCCAGGCTTTTTCGAGCACCGGTGCGGAATCCACAAAAATGCGGCCTTCCACCTGTCCGATTTCTTCCTCCATTTTATGCCAAAGCAATTTCAGCTTTGATTTCAATACCTTGTGGTAGTCTTCGCCGTAAGCGTACCTTGAGATCCTGAAATCTCCTTTTGAGAGCTGGTCCTTTTCGGGAAAGTAATTGAATACCAAAGTGATAACTGACTTTGTGCCTTCTACCAGCAGCCTTGGGTCCAGTCTTTTGCCGAAGTGATTGGCCATGTAGGCCATTTTGCCGTGTTTTTCTTCATTGAGCCACTTTTCCAGCCGGGGGGCTTCTTCTTCCAAAAAGCCGGCTCTGGCAATCCGGCAGTTCGAAAATCCATACTCTGCCGCCCATTTTTTCAGGTTTTGTGCAAGGCGGGAAGAAGCCAGTTCGGCACTTGTCATACAGGTAAGGATTTGGTTTTCAATTAAAAAGAAAAACTTATTTTTGCACCCCTTTGAAAAAAAGGCTAAGAAAAACAGCCAAAAATATGCACAGCAGCTACGAAACCATTCAAGTAGAAATAAAAAGTTCCATTGCCACCATTTGCCTGAACCGTCCGCAGGTGCGCAATGCCATCAATGCGGCAATGGCCGGGGAATTGAAGCATGCCTTTGACCGGCTTTCGGAAAACGAAGCTGTAAAAGTAATCATCCTTACGGGCGAGGGCATGGCCTTTTGTTCCGGTCAGGACCTTCGGGAACACGAATCGCCGGAGCGGCTTTCGTTGGCGGCAGTCCTGCAGGATCGCTACAATCCTCTGATAATGAGCATGCACAATTGTCCCAAGGTGATAATCGGGAAAATCAACGGGATGGCTGCCGGTGCCGGACTCTCTCTTGCGCTGGCCTGCGATATTACCGTGGCCATCGAGTCGGCGGGTTTCGCCCTTTCGTTTGTGAACCTCGGCCTGGTGCCCGATTGCGGTGCTTCTTATTTTCTTCCGCGGCTTGTGGGAAGGGCAAAGGCTTTTGAGTTGTGTTCTCTGGGTTACACCTTTTCGGCAAAGGATGCCCACAACATCGGCATGATCAATATGATGGTAGAGCATGAAAACATCCTGCACCGAAAAGTAAACGAATTGGCCGAACGCTATGCTGCCGGCCCCACGAAAACCCTGGGCATGATCAAGCAGATGCTGAACCGCTCATTCGGGCATAGTCTGGACAAAATGCTGGAGAAGGAAGCGAGCTATCAGGAAAAAGCCGGCAAAACAGCAGATTTTTCGGAAGGCATACAGGCATTCAGGGAGAAGCGCAGCGCTGAATTCAGGGAGACAAGTCAAAAGTAACAAGTAAAAAATCAAAAGGTTTTCAAGTAGTTAGTTATTAGAAATCAGTTTTAAGTGGATAAGGCAATTCAAAAGTAAAAAGTAAAAAATCAAAAGGTTTTCAAGAATTCAGTTATTAGAAATCAGTTTTAAGTAGATAAGGCAAGTCAAAAGTAAAAAGTAAAAAATCAAAAGCTCCCGGCTCGGGCGAGGCTCTGCCTCGGCTGTACTATTCGGTGGCCTCCGGCCACACAACCCACCGCATGAAGAAAGGCATTTCTGCCAAAAACCCTTTCGAAGCGGCCGGAGGCCTGTCAATAGTCGGAACGAGGCATTTTCAAGTAGTTAGTAATTAGAAATCAGTTTTAAGTGGATAAGGCAAGTCAAAAGT
>CANHCT010000010.1 GCA_947459175.1 Hymenobacteraceae bacterium | reverse complement strand
TAATCCTGTTTATGAAATGAAAAAGCACCTGCTCAAGTGTCTGAGCGGGGTGTGCCTGGCGATTGGATTTTCTATGCCTCATCTGGCCCAAGGTCAGTACGAGCCACAGAAAATGAACTTTCGGCCCGTTTCAAAATGGAAAATTCCGGCGGAAGCAAAAGCCCTTGCAGGCAACCGACCGCATACCGGAATATTTCGTTTTCGGCATCCCCTCTCCGACCAAACCCGCGAACAACTCAGGCAGCTGGGTATCAGACAAGGAAAAATGTTGTCTTCCCGACTGTGCATTCTCAGTGTTCCGTCGCACATTTCAGTGAAGCAGTTAAAATCTGCCGATGCAATGGAATTTGCCGAAATCAAACCGGTAAACCGATGCGATAAAGATCTGTATGCCAAACTAAACTACAGCAACGAAGCTGATGAACTGGAAATCCAGTTGCTGCCGCATCCCTCCCTTTCACCCGGGGAAATCCGGCAGGCCTGGAAGCCGGAATGGGGTTCCCTTTTGCAGATATGGCCGGGGAAAAATCAAAAATGGACCATACGGGCCAATGTATTGCAAATCAAATCATTGCTTGAAGAAAATTGGGTTTTTCATGCTGAAGAATCACAAGGCCGGGATGTTCCGTACTCCAACCAGATTTCCGCAGCAGAGGCTCGGGTCAGTTTTGTTCAGGCCGGTCCGTCCGGTCTGAGCGGCGATGGCATATCCGTAGGAATTGGCGACGGCGGAAGGGTAGAAACCCATGCGGATCTGGAAAGCAGGCTGCAAAATCTGGACTCTGCCAAAATTCCCTCCTTTGCCGACCATCAGGACCATGTTTCGGGCACCATTGGCAGCCCGGGCCTTTTGCAGGCAGATCAAAAAGGAATGGCTCCCAAAGCCAGGCTTTTCAATCTTTCCACCAATTCCGTGCTCTCTATGACCAGTCTTTTGAAGGATCAGTACGGGATTCGCCTCACCAATAATTCATATGGCGCAGCCCTGATTTGCAGCCGGGCGGGGGTATACAATGCCACTTCGGCATTTCTCGACAATCAGTCAGTGGAAAATCCGGATGTCCTCCATGTTTTTGCAGCAGGAAACCAGGGTTCAGTTACATGCGAAAGCTATCCGGCCGGTTACTTCAATCTTGCGGAAGGATATCCTGTTGCAAAAAATTGCCTGACCGTGGGAGCCGTTGACGGATGGGATGGCGCCACATGGTTTTCATCCAAGGGGCCTACCCGCGACGGAAGAGTAAAACCCGAAATAGTGGCCATGGGCAATGACCTGATTTCCACCACTCCTTTTGATGGCTACGGCGTAAAAAGCGGTACTTCGATGGCAGCACCCGGGGTAACCGGTGCTCTCGCTTTGCTGGCAGAGCATTACAAAAACCTTCACAATCAGACATATCCCGAATCGGCATTGCTGAAAGCCCTGCTTTGCAATTCGGCAGACGACCTTGGCAACCCGGGTGTAGATTTTGCCTTTGGATACGGCAGGCTGAACATCAGAAAAGCAAAAGCCATTTTAGACCAGAATCAAATCAAGTTTCAAACCATTACCTCTCAAGGCACTCATAACCTGAGCCTTACCGCACCTGCCCAAGCTACAGGATTAAGGGTAATGCTCAGCTGGACAGACCCGGCCGGACTTCCGGGAGGAAGCGCCAACCTGGTTCATGATTTGGACCTGAGGGTTACAAAAAACAACGGGCAGATTTTTTTGCCCTGGGTTTTGAACAGTTCGCCATCTGCCATAGCCCAAAATGCCCAAAGGGCTGAGGACCATACCAACAATTTGGAGCAGGTTAGCCTGCCTGTAACCGGCGGTGAGGCGGTCTCGGTCAGGATAAACTGCGGCGAACTGGCCGAGCAAAACCAAAAATACTGGATTGTGTATGAATGGATTGTACCTGAGCTTGTCCTTACCTTTCCGGTATCGGGTGCATACCTGGCAAGCGGTCAGGGCTATACCTTCCGCTGGGATTTGCAGGGACAGGAAACCACCGGTTTGGTATTGGAATCCAGTAGCGATTCCCTTTCCGGATGGGCAACTTTTCAAAGTCTGGGAGCTGGTTCAAACGGCTTTGCTGCCGTAACTTTATCCTCTCCGGGGCTGGAAAAACGGTTTTTCAGACTGAAGGCCAACCTGCAGCAGGGAGGAACATTTATTTCCAATACAGCCGGAGTCTGGATATCTCCCAAAATCAACCTTCAGACGGAGATTTGCCAGAACCATGTGCGGCTTTCATGGCCTGTTGTTCCGGCTGCGGAAGCGTATGAAATTTTACAACTGGACATAGAAGCCGGAAGATGGAATCCCATCGGCCGGACTACATCGAGCTCCCGAATTGTATCCCAACTGGAAAACGGCCGCCGGTATGCTTTTGCGGTAAAGCCTTGGTTTTCAAATAATCCGGGCATGATTTCGGATGGCAAAATGGTGACTCCCGGAGGTTCCGGATCTTGTCCCTGGGCATCCGATTTGGGAATAATCCGGTTGAACTCTCCCAAAAATGCAAGGCAATTCAGCCGGGAGATGAACACGCAAAATCCCCCCTCTCTGGTATTGAAAAATGTAGGGAATACTGCATTCCAAAACAAACCCGTTTCATTTTTCATTCAATTGAATAATGGTACTATCAAGCAAACCAACCGAAGTATTTCCCTTTCTCCGGGCGATTCATCGGTAATCATCCTGAGCAATTTGTTTGTTCCCGCCAATCCGGGACAGTATTCTGTCAGGGTCTGGTTTGCTTTGGGTGAGGACGCCAATAAATCTAATGATACTTTGGTCAGGACTTTCAGACAGGTTGCCAATCCGGCGGTTGCCCTACCGGTAACGCTGAACTTTGAAAATATTGCCGAACAATCTTATAAACTATCTCAGTTTTCTCATCCGGTTATTCCGGAACTCGATTTCAATTCGCTGAACGGGGGCCGAATGGCGACCCGTTTCTCAGCCATGCCGGCGGCATTCGGAAGCAGATGCCTGAAGTTGGACAAAGAAAAAATCGACGGAAAAACCGGGAATTCTGAAGTCATTTTCACCTTTAACCTGAGCCAATACAACGCTTCAGACCAGCTTGCGCTGGATTTCGACCTGTTTTCTTTCGGAGAGATTCCGCAGGGAAGCCATCTGAGCATTCGTGCCTCCGACGAGCAGGCATGGACAGAATGGATACCTCTTTGGCAGTCGGATATTGTTGCCGGCACTGTGAAAAAATTCCGGGGATTGGATTTGAGCGCTGCACTGAACAGCCATTTGCCCGGCAAGACATTTCAGCTCCGCTTTTCCTACACGGGAAAAATGCCTTCTGATGTTCCGAACGGCCTTGGCTATGCCATTGACAATCTGTCGATTAGCCGCCCACCTAAAGAAGTTGTCATAAAAAAACTGATTGCTCCCATTGCCGGCTGTACATCTCCCAATGAAATAAGAAAAGTAAAACTTCGCCTCTGGAATCCATCTGACAGTGCATTTCAACAAATCCGGGCGGGCTATTCGCTGTCCTCATCCGTAACCGATGAAGAAATCATTCCCCTTCTCAATGCGGGTGACTCCCTTGACTTTGAATTTACCCATCCGCTACCGGTGGGATTGTTTGGAAATCAAGAATTTAAGTTCTGGGTCAGGAGTCAGAATGATGTCTATCCGGTGAACGATACCCTTCGAAACATACGTCTGTTCTTTTCACCGGTGGTTCAATCCTTTCCTTATTACGAACCTTTTGAACAAGGAAACGGCTTTTGGCACAGTTATGGCCAAAATGATGCATGGGAATGGGGAAAGCCTCAGGCGAATCTGGAAGTAATCGATACTTCTGCCAATGGACTGCGCATCTGGGGAACCAACATCTCCGGCAACTATCCTGCAAATTCCAGAGCGTATCTGGAGTCACCCTGTTTCAATCTGAGCGGATCGGATGGGGTATTCAGATTCAGCTTTAACGGAAATTTTAAAACCGAAAACGACTACGATTATCTCTGGCTTGAGATTTCGGAAGACGGAAAAACATGGAATAAAGCGGGCCAAACCGGACAGGGAACCCATTGGTACAACCACGGATCTGACCAATGGACCGGAACTTCAGGAGGTTGGACAGTCCATAGCATCGGGATCAATGCTGGCCAGCTGGCTGATAAAACCAGGGTGAGGTTCCGTTTCGGATTTTCATCGGACATTTCCAATCAGGCTGAGGGAGCAGGTTTGGATGACATACATATTGAAGCAAGTCAGGTCATTTGCTCCGACAGCAGCTTTTTCAGCCCCGTGCCGCTGACTGAAGCGAACAATTGGCTTTTGTTTGGCAATCAGAATGGTGTGGTGGCAGAGGTGGAAGATATCCCCGGCCTGGGCGCTGTGGAGTTGAAAATGAAAAATGCTGCCGGTGGAATCCGATACCATAACAACATTCCATATCTCAGCCGGAATTTCTTAATTTCACCTGAAAATCAGACACTTACTCAAGCCAAAGTACGCCTTTATCTGAAAGTTGCCGAACTGGAAGCCTTGCAGGCTGCAGATTCTTCGATTCGCAGTTTCCAGGATTTGGGGATTTATCAATATGCCGGAACCGGCGCTGACCTGAGTTTGGACAACAACCCTTCTGCCGGCGGACAGTCGAATTTTATACTTCCCCGGGATGTGCTGAAGGTGCCCACGGCAGACGGCTATTTTCTTGAATTTTCGGTCAGTTTTTTCTCTGAATTTTACATCAGCAGCCGAAAACCGGGTACTCAGGATTCTCTTACACTCCCTGTGCATTTGGTTTTCTTCGGTGCACAGCAGGAAAATGAAAAAGCCCCTGTGACTTTGGAATGGGAGACCACATCAGAAATCCTGGCCAACCGATTCGATCTTGCCTTTTCCTGCGATCGAAAAAATTTCACTGTGTTTCATACAGAAGCAGCAAAGGGCCATAGCCAAGGCGGCAAATTATACAGTGTTCTCCACACCCCACCTGCCTGCAATGGCGACAATCTGATTTACAGGCTCAGGCAATTCGACATCGGAAGCAGTGAGCCAAGCTTTCAGACCTTTGCCCAAATCAGGAACGGCAACCGGGTCAATCCATTGGTGATTGCCGAAAATCCGGCTGTATCCGAATTGAAATTGCTGGGCATGAATGCACAATCACAAGTTTCTGTGTACAATGCCGAAGGTAAAAAAGTGGCCTCCTGGGATTGGGAAGGCACCGAAACCAGAAAAGACATTGGATTTTTACCTCCGGGTTTGTATTTCATTACGATCGAAAACCCAAATCAAAGAGCACGGCTGAAACTCATCAAGCAGTAGAAAAAGTTGGGTTCTTGCCGATTTAAGAATGCAATTGGGGTCTGATATGATGGCATACACAGTGCCAAATCCGGTCCCGGAATGGGAAAAGAAGAAGAAAGCTGCTGCCCGATTCTACACATTTTAAATCAGGGCAGGCGGCCAAAAAGAGGTTTATGCCTTACTTTGCGGCCACTTTATGAAAAAAGCACTTCAGTATCTGATTCCACTGGGCTTGGCCGGAGCCTTGCTTTGGTATGCTTATAAGGATATGAATTTCAACCAGATGTGGGCAGATATCAAGCAGGCCCATTACTGGGCAGTTTTTGCAACCTTTCTCACCACCTTTGTAGCACATGTCATTCGGGCTGCACGCTGGAACCTGATGTTCAACCCCATTGGCTACCATCCGGCATTGAAGTCCAGTTTTCTGGCTGTGATGTCCGGATATTTTGCCAATCTGATTTTCCCGCGGGCCGGCGAGGTCACCCGTTGTACCGTGCTGCTCACTTCGGAGAAAATTCCATTGAACACTTCCATCGGAACGGTGCTGGCCGAAAGAGGATTGGACTTGGTTTTGTTGTTGCTCATCACCCTCACTGCTTTTGGTCTGGAGTATGATATCCTGACCGCCTTTGTTTCGGATATGCTCAAACAAAAATCAACCCTGCAAACAGAAGCTGCAGCCGGTCCGGATTACAAAATCTGGGTTCTCGGATTTCTTGTTTTTTCAGGTGGCCTGACCATGTTTTTCTGGCGGTTTATCCGCGAAATACCCCTTGTAGCCAAAATTCTTAACTTTGCCAAAGGCCTATTGGAAGGACTGCTCAGTATTTTGAAAATCAAACAAATCGGTCTTTTCTCCTTGTATACCATCCTGATCTGGGCCTGCTACTTTTTCACCACCTATTTCAGTCTTTTCATGTTCGATTTTACCTTTGACCTTGGCTTTCATGCCGCTTTTATGCTCCTGGTAATCGGAAGTTTTGGTATGGTGGCACCTGTTCAGGGGGGAATCGGTGCATTTCATTGGCTGGTGAGCACTGCCCTGATGGTACTTTATCAAAAGCCGGAAGGATTATCGAAAACCTCTGCTGCCATGATGCACGGAACCCAGACATTGTTTACCCTTGCCCTCGGCGGGGTTTGCTTTTTCTTTTCTGTAATTGTGGCCAATCAAAAGAAAAAAACCGAAGCCATTTCTGAGCATGTTTAATTCTGCTGCCAAAATAATGGATTGGAGCCATGCACAGCTGGCTGTAGAAAAAGCGAGGTCTGAGGGGAAGCAAGTGGTGTTCACAAACGGATGTTTTGATATCCTGCATCTCGGCCATGTGGATTATCTGGAGAAAGCCCGCAATCTGGGTGACTATCTGGTAGTTGGACTCAATTCCGATGCTTCGGTTTCACGGATAAAGGGTCCAACCCGCCCTGTGGTGGAAGAAAAATCCAGAGCCAGGGTGATGGCTTCTCTCAGTTTTGTGGATGCTGTGGTTATTTTCGACCAAGCCACCCCGCAGGAACTGATTGAGTTCCTCAGGCCTGACATACTGACAAAAGGTCAAGATTACTTGCCTGAAAATATTGTCGGTGCAAAATTTGTATTGGAGTCGGGGGGACGGGTGGAAACCATTCCGCTTGTTGAAGGTTTTTCTACCTCCCGCATTGTTGATAAAATAAATTCAAAACCGTAATCATTTCGCAACATGTTTTTGTTCATCCTCATTTTCATTGCCAGCATGGCAGTCCAATGGATTCTCAAATCCAAATTCAGCAAGTATTCTCAAACCGCCCTTCAGTCCAACTATTCGGGTCAGGAGGTGGCAGAAATGATGCTCCGCGACAACGGCATTACCGATGTACAGGTGATGTCGGTAGAAGGCAAACTGACCGACCACTACGATCCTGCAAAAAAGACAGTGAACCTGAGCCATGAGGTTTTTTACGGCCGAAATGCGGCCGCTGTGGCTGTGGCAGCCCATGAGGTAGGACATGCAGTTCAGCACTCCACTGCCTATGCCTGGTTGAATTTCCGCTCGGCCATGGTGCCGGTGCTTACAGTTACCAGCCAGTATATGTCCTGGATTATTATGGCCGGCATCGTTCTCATTAATATTTCCATGATTCCTTTGGGAATCGGCGTTGCGCTTTTTGCCCTGACTACCCTGTTCAGTTTCATCACCCTGCCGGTTGAGTTCGATGCCTCGGCCAGAGGATTAAAATACATTTCATCCAGAGGCATTGTGACCTCATCGGAATATGCGCTTTCGAAAGATGCCCTTCGCTGGGCGGCTATGACCTATGTGGTGGCTGCCCTGAGTTCACTGGCATCGCTGCTTTACTACGCATCCCTCCTCTTCGGGGGCCGGAGCCGGGACTGACATTCCTTAATAAAACACAAACAAAAGCCCGCCTGGTTATAAAAATCAGGCGGGCTTTCTTTTTTTTGTCCACTTTTTAAAAACAAATAATACTTTTGGGGCGTTAAAATTTAAATTTTTTTAGCACCAGATTTAATCTACTGAATAACATCCGGACCATGAATTTTAATCTCACCGAAGAACACATTGCTGTAAGAGATGCAGCCAGAGATTTCGCCATCACCGAACTATTGCCCGGCGTAATTGAGCGGGATGAGCACCAGTCCTTTCCAGCCGATCAAATCAGGAAAATGGGAGAACTTGGATTTATGGGCATGATGACTGACCCGAAATACGGCGGCGGCGGAATGGATACCATCAGTTATGTCTTGGCTATGGAGGAAATTTCTAAAATCGATGCCTCTGCCTCTGTGGTAATGTCGGTAAACAACTCATTGGTTTGCTGGGGTTTGGAAAAATACGGAACCGAAGAACAAAAAGAAAAATACCTGAAGCCTTTGGCATCAGGGCAAATTCACGGTGGATTTTGCCTTTCCGAGCCCGAGGCAGGTTCTGATGCTACATCACAAAGAACAACTGCCGAAGACAAGGGCGATTTCTATCTGTTGAACGGCACCAAAAACTGGATTACCAACGGCAAGAGCGGAAGTGTTTTTCTGGTAATGGCCCAAACACACCCGGATTTGAAACACAAGGGCATCAACTGCCTGATTGTGGAAAAAGATATGCCCGGCTTCGAGGTAGGAAAAAAAGAAGACAAACTGGGTATCCGCGGATCCGATACGCATTCGCTCATGTTTACGGATGTAAAAGTTCCGAAAGCCAACCGGATAGGAGAAGACGGATTCGGATTTAAATTTGCCATGAATGTGCTGAACGGCGGAAGGATTGGTATTGCTGCTCAGGCACTTGGAATTGCATCCGGCGCATACGAACTGGCCCTGAAGTATGCAGGTGAGAGGAAATCTTTCGGAAAGCCGATTTCAAACCACCAGGCGATTCAGTTTAAACTGGCAGATATGGCAACCAATATTGAGGCCGCAAGGCTGATGGTATTGCAAGCAGCCCTGCTGAAAGATCAGAAAAAAGAATTTGTGAAAGCTGCTGCCATGGCCAAATTATTTGCATCCAAAGTAGCTATGGATACCACCATTGAGGCCGTTCAGGTTCACGGTGGATTTGGTTATGTGAAGGAATACCATGTGGAACGACTGATGCGGGATGCTAAGATTACCCAGATTTACGAAGGCACATCCGAAATTCAGAAACTGGTGATCGGGAGGGAAATCCTGAAATAAAAAATTGCGATTTACTAAAGCCAAATTATAAAGGATTTCAGAAATGGAGGATTTCACCAAAATTATTGACTCACTGAAAATTCAGTATGCCCGGTGCCGAAATGTGAAAATCCTCCGGCCCTTCCGGATGGAAAATGTCCGGGATATTGAAAATACCCTGATACTGGTAAACAAGGGTGCCATCCGTCTGGATGCCAATGACGATATCGTAGAAGCCGGGGAAATGTTGTTTATCCCGGCCAAAAGTTATGTGAGCCTGACATATGGTGTTTTATCCAAACCGGTCACCCTTACCTACGAGCAATTTCTGAACAATTCGGAAGGTTGCTATGAGATTAACAAAACCGAAGATACACAAAGCATTGAAAATGAAAACTATACTTATCTCAGTTTTGATGCAAAAATTTTCGATTCGGTCAACTTCTTCGGAAATCTGGACATCAGCAGTTTCAAAATCCGGGATGAAAAAATTGCCTTTTTGCTCCAGTTGATTCTGCAGGAAGAGATGCATCCCCAGGATGGAAAGGAAAGAGCAACAAAACTCCTCTCCGATGCCGTTGCCATTGAAATTATCCGCTTTATCCTCCGGAAGCGCCTCTTTGTTGAACAATTGGCCACCAACAGTACCTACTTCAAAGACCCACGCCTGATCAGCATATTCAGTTTCATCCGCGAGCACATAGGCGACGACCTGAGCAACAAAAGGCTGGCCGAAGTAGCTGAGGTATCGGAAGATTATGTTGGCCAGTATTTTAAAATGCTCACCGGCATCAATCCCCAGGACTACATCGAGTACCAAAGGATGGAGATAGCCGTTAACCTTCTGAGGACCACAAAGAAAAGCATCCGCGATATCGGAAATGAAATCGGGTATAAGGATACTGCCTATTTCTGCCGCCGCTTTAAAATGATGTTTGGCATACCTGCAGGCAAAATGAGAAAAAGGGAGCTGAGGCCCTGATTATCCTGATTTTGTGACTCTCTCGTAGCCAACCCCGCAGCATTCACCAATTAATCCTGAATTCCATCTTTCTCCGAAAACATGAAAGCCATAGTTGCCGGAGCCACAGGACTGGTTGGAAAAGAAATGGTCAGGCTGATGTTACAGCGTCCGGAAATCGAAATGGTGTACGCCCTGAGCCGCAGTCCGCAAAGCGAAAACCAACCCGGACTCACCTGGATAACCGGAAAAATGCCGCCTGAAAGTTTACCGCAAGCTGATCTGCTGGTGATGGCATTGGGAACTACCATGGCCAAGGCCGGAAGCAAAGCAGCATTCTGGAAAACCGATGTTGAACTCCCGCTTCAACTGGAGAAACTGGCACGGGAGGCGGGGTGCAAAACCCTCTTGATTGTGAGTGCTGCCGGAGCCAATCCCAAATCCTTGATTTTCTACAACAAAGCCAAAGGGACTCTGGAGGAAGAATCGGCGAAGATGAATTTTGAAAAAATAACCATCATCAGACCATCGCTGCTTTTGGGAAAAAGAGAAGAAAACCGGCCCGCAGAAAAATGGGCACAAAAGATTCTGGGGCCGATTCGAAATTGGCTGCCCGCATCTTTAAGGCCGGCAAAAGCCGAAGAGGTTGCCGGTACATTACTCTCAGCGGAAGGGAATGAAAGAGTACGAATCATTGAAAATCAAGATATTTTTTCAATTTATTCGGGACAATTCTTCCTCAACTTCGGGATAAAGGGAATTGTAAAAAATAAATGAACCTCATTTTTTCCGTTACTTTTTTATCTTTACCTTTTGATTAAAAACAACCATCATTTCATCGTTTTTCCATGATTCAGGAATATCCGGAAGTTAAAAATTTTATTGGAGGCCGCTTTCATCGCAACGGACAATCCTCCATGGATGTAATCAATCCGCAAACAGGAAAAATCATTTCTACCGTTCCGCTTTCAGGAAAGGCCGATTTGGATTTGGCTGTAAAGGCAGCCAAAGATGCTTTTCCGGGATGGTCTTCCACACCGATAAAAGAAAGAGTTCAGATATTCTACCGCTACAAAGCCCTGATGGAGAAGCACATGATGGAATTGTCTGAAATGGTAAAAGCTGAAAACGGAAAAACCCTGGACGAAGCCCGGGCCGAGGTGGAAAAAAGTATTGAACTCACAGAATTCGCCTGCTCCCTCCCGCAAATGGTGTACGGCGAGGTAATGGAAGTAAGCAAAGGTGTGGAATGCCGGTTTGAATACAAGCCCATGGGCGTGGTGGCATCCATTGCCCCTTTCAATTTTCCGCACATGGTACCGCATTGGACCATACCCAATGCCATTGCACTTGGTAACTGCATGATTTTGAAGCCCTCAGAGCAAGTACCGGTATCTGCCAACCGAATCGCTGAAATGCTGAAGGAGGCCGGTCTTCCTGACGGGGTTTTCAATGTGGTAAACGGAGATAAGGAAATGGTGGAAGCCATTTGTGATCATCCTGATATTCAGGCAGTTTCCTTTGTCGGCTCTACCAAGGTTGCCAAAATAGTTTATAAAAGAGCCACCTCCAATCTGAAAAATTGCGTCGCCCTGGGCGGTGCAAAAAATCATTTGATCGTGATGCCCGATGCCCAACCTGAAATGACCGCAGGTAATGTGGCTGCCTCGATGTCGGGATGTGCCGGCCAAAGGTGCATGGCTGCATCTGCGATGGTGGCCGTGGGCAGCACGGACCATATTGTACAGAAAATTGTGGAGGAGGCAAGAAAAATTGTTCCGGGACAAAACCTCGGTGCGGTAATTTCGGCAGAAGCCAAGGAGAGAATAGAACGCTACATCAGTGAAGCAGAATCTGCCGGGGCCAAAGTTCTGGTAGATGGCCGAAACTGGAAGGTTCCGGGATTTGAAGGTGGATATTTTGTGGGACCCACTGTAATTGACCATGTTAAACCGGAAATGGCCATAGCCAAAGAAGAGGTTTTCGGGCCTGTACTGGCCATAATCCGGACGAAAAATCTGGATGAAGCCCTGGAGATAGAAAACAGTTCTGAGTATGGAAATGCGGCTTCGGTATTTACACAAAGCGGTGGCATAGCAAGGTATGTCATGGAAAGAGCTTCTGCAGGAATGGTAGGGGTAAACATCGGTGTACCGGTCCCCAGAGAGCCTTTTTCTTTCGGAGGCTGGAATGAAAGCAAATTCGGAAGCAACGACATCACAGGCAAAAGCTCCATCGGCTTCTGGACCAAACTGAAAAAGACCACTGTAAAGTGGAATCCGGAAAGCAAAACCAATTGGATGAGTTAGGAGAAAAGCTTCCCTTTCTGTTGTTCTTTTTTCCCGGATTTACAGACCCATAAAACAGGTCCGGAGGTAATTTATTTTATTCAAAATTTAGGGAAGGGAAACAGCCAGGTATGCCTCTTGACTTCTTTATCTGCACAGAATTTTCTGAAATATTTTCCTATTGAATGGGCCCAAATCCAGTTGGGCAGGACTGAAGAAAACGGGGTTAACACTTGATATTTTTACGATTTCAGTGGATAAACTACAGAATTCCGGAGTCCTGTTTCACCTCTGCCATCAGAAAATCAGGTTAGAATCCATCTCTCTTCGGAGCAATCAGATTAAAAAATTACCTGTTAGATTGAAGCAGATGTTTTTTTTCTCTGCCGACCGGCATGAAAAAAGCGGCATGATCAGGGACTGAATTAATGGCCTAATATTCAGTTAAATATTTGAAATTCGGAAGCAGTTTTCCTTCCGGTTTTTCCCATTTTTTTGGCCCGGCTTTTCTTTGGGAATTGCCTTCAAATTCAGAACTTTTTTAAAAAAATCTTATCTGTAAGAAAGCCCGCAGGCAGGCAGCTGTTGGCAATTTGGCTCCTGCCATATTTGAATGTTCATAAAAGCGACCCGCATACCCCCCAACAACAGGGTATCCGGAATGGCTCTTATGCACAACCCTAAGAAATGTATTTATGAGAATCTGTTTGAAGCCTTTATCGATAGGGCAAAAACAAAAATGGTTGCTGGCAGGATTGTTAATCGTCCAACTAACCATTGAGTTTACTGCCAACGCCCAGTGTATCCGAATCCGTGACAGGAGGAGAAACAACACCTGGACATTCAAACCTAAAAAAGATTTCAGGTGTCTTGCGGCAGGGCAGTCGCCGGTTACGCCATTCACCATTACATTCCAGTCCCCTGTTTCCAATGTTACCATCAATTGGGGGGATACCACAGCCAATTATCCCGGTCCCATTACTACCGCCACCCGCGTGTATAAAACTACCGGGATATATAATTATGTCATCACTCAGGCGGGTTGTGCCGAACCCATCAGGGGAATTTTTGTAAACGACTACAATACCACCTGCCCCGGAGTGGGTTGGATTGCACCACCCAATGACTCTTCGAGATGTCTTCCGGATTCAATCATAATCAGAAACTTATCTCCGGGAATGAACGGATTTACAGAGTGGATTATTAACTGGGGAGATCAAAGAAGAGATACTGCAGACTATCCGAGCTACGACAAGTATTTTACCCACAAGTACAAAGCCGGGGAGAAACTATGCAATCCGCTGATTTCAGTTTCTTATCGCAATACATGCAACATTGTTCCCTGCGGCCAGGCTTTGAGTACCACATTTGGTCCTTTCCGATTTATGGAAAAGGATTCTGCCAAGCTGAATTTTGATACTTTGTTTATATGCGCCCCAACGGATGTTACCATCCGCGATGTATCTGTAATGAATTGCCGGGATACAGTAAGGAGGCAAATCAAATGGACTGCCTTGGATGGCTTCAACAATCCCCTTCCCAATCCGGGCAATGGAATCTGGCGCCCAAGAGGCCCGGTCGGGAATCAAAGAATTACCATACCTGCATCTATGTTTGCAGTGGTACCACCGGAAGGGACCTTCAAACTCAGGATGCAAATCCGGAATAAATGCGGGGAAGACACGGCAGAAATGACTGTAGTATTGGTAAATCCGGCAACGCCGTCATTCAATATTGTAAATCTTGGTGCATGTGTAGGAACTCCGGTGCAGTTTGTAAATACCACGCCCAACCCGCACAGGTTAAATTCCTACAGGTGGGATTTTGGTGACGGATCCACAGACTCATCTAATCTCCCTAACCCGTTTCATGCTTACAGCATAGGAGGAAATTTTACCGTAAGATTGAGGGTTATTACCCGTGGATTCGGCACCCAAACCTGCATTCGGGAAACCACGATGAATGTTTTTATCAAGGATGCGGTCGTTCCCCGAATAAAAATAACACCTTCCGACTCCGGATGCGGAAACCTGACAGCAGTAATTAAAAATACCTCCCTTTTTCCGGCCAATGCTGATTGGAAAGGATGGACATTGGGCGGCAATCCTGCTGTAACTGCCGGCATGAATCACTATCCCGGACCCGCCAGTTCCGATCCGACCAGGATACAGATAATTAATTCTAATCCGGCAGATTCATCGGCCACTGTCCGGTTTTTGACTTACGGTCTTTATGCCCTGAATCTGAAGGCTCAAAGCCCGGGATGTGATGAAAATACCGGAGGCGATACCATAAAAATTTACCCCAAACCCCTGCTTCGCTGGAGGGTAAACAAAACCAATTTTTGCAGGGGTGAGTTGTTTGAAATCAGGGACAGCTCCAGGGTGATGGAAACCGATGCCAAAGGGCTTGGGTCCGACTTCAACCACATCTCCTGGACACTGAAGATTGGAAACGATACCACATTAAGTTCTGTAACACCACTTTCTGCCAACTTCGATTCAACGGGCCCAACCGGTAGACTTACCAGAGTTGCCTTCCATATACCGGGAACCCATTGGGTAAAACTGATGGTAACAGGAAAGGGAGGCTGCCAGGTTTCTGACAGCATTCAGGTTGTGGTAAAACCAAGCGCAAGACCCAGGTTTTCAATTCAATCTGTGGCCTGTAACAATTCCAACCTTATATTGAAAAACAATACAATAGAAAGTGCCAACCGGTTCATTTACAGGATTTACCAAGGCACTTCGGTAACACCGGGCCTCGAATTTGCCTCCTTTTCCCGAACCGATACACAGGATCAGCCTCTATTCCTGCCCTACACCCCACCGGGAGATACCACTACCTATTCCATTGTGCTTACGGCTGTTACCATCAACGGAAATGATTCCTGTGTCATTCAGTCTTCACCAGTTTTGGTCAGGGTTGGCCCGACTCCCATCCCGGACTTTGAAATGACTCCTATGGATGGCTGCAGCCCCTTGTCGAATGTGAGCATTCTCAATACTTCAAAAAATATTTCCTCCACAGGAACTGTATTGTATTCATGGAACCTGGGACAGGCCGGGACTTTTCAAGGTCAGAATCCGCCTCCGGCAACTTTTCTTAACACCAGTAACCTGAACAGAAGGGATACCATCCGGCTCTGCCTTCAAACCACGAATGGTTGCAGCTACTGCACCGAAAAAATCATTGTGACCTATCCCCTGCCAAAAGCTGAAATCAACATTCCCGACAGCATTTGCTCAGGCAACTCCATTATGATGTTGGCCACAACAACCGGGGCTGTGAGTTACCAATGGAAATTCAGCGACTACGATGGCACCACCTATACCGAGCCAACCTTCTCCAAAGTATTCAATAACCTCACCGGCTCCCCTGCTTTCTTTCAGGTTTCGCTGTTGGTAAAATCTCAGTCGGGTTGTTCGCTGAATGTGGCCAAAACCCTTAAGGTAAATCCAAATCCTGATTTTAACTTTCAGGTTTCTACGCGGCAGGATGCCACCTGCGGACCGCTGCTGGCAAAATTCTGGTATCTGGCGACCCAAAATGCAGCTGGCTACCGCTGGGATTTCGGCAATGGTGATACTCTCTTGACCCAGATGACAGATACCATCAACAAGGTGTATGAGAATGAAACCGCCGCACCTTATCCGAATACCGTAACCGTACGGGCTACCTCTCCTTCGGGATGCAGCATCACAAAAGCCAATACCTTCAACATCAATCCCTTGGTAAGGGCAAGATTTTCCATGTCGGTAGATTCGGGCTGCACCCCTTTGCGGGTCACCCTTTCCGATAGCTCCACCATGGCCTCCAACATCCGCCGCTGGATGGTCAATGGGGTTCAGCTCGGAAACCAGCAAAGCCAGATTGTACATACTTTTTTCAACAACAACCTGGGCGATACCACCTACACCATCCGCCTTGCAGTAAAAAATAATCAGGGTTTCAATTGTGTGGACACCATGACAAAAACTGTGAAGGTGTTTCCAAAACCAAGGGCCAACACCCTGACTGCCAATCCAACAGAGGGATGCAGCCCGCTTAATGTTCAGTTTTCGGGCAATGTGCAGAATGCAGTTTCTTATTTCTGGGATTTCAATGACGGTACAGACACCACCCTTACCAGCCAATCCCTGAACCGCACGCTGTATAATTCTCATCCCGTAAGCAATCGGATCCACAGGGTAAAACGAATTTCGATTTCTGAGGAGGGCTGCAGAGATACCACCATAAAAACCATTGTGGTGAAGCCCTTCACTAAAGCTGTTATTTCCCTGATTCAAACCAGTGGCTGCTCACCCTTTACCGCCCAGTTTACCGCCCTCAATTCCGTAAATGCCAATGCGTATGTCTGGAATTTCGGAAACGGGAACCCTGAAAGCACGCAGGCAAGTCCGAATGCCCTCTTTATCAATACTTCAGATTCCATCCGGACCTTCCGGGTAAGGCTGATTGCCCAAAAAACACAAACCAACTTTTGTCCGGATACTGCCTATACCACGATTACTGTTTATCCTTCGCCCCAAACCGGATTCAGCACCAGTACACTGGCCGGGTGCGGACCCCTGCCCCTTGTTCTTTCAGATACAGGCTCTAATGGTTTGACCAGTTATTGGGTTATCAGTTCCGGAGGGATTTCAGACACCATTTTCCCGGGAGTTTCCGGAACAGCAGATAGCCTTATCGAAAATCCGAATTTCGCAACAAAGACCCTCGTGATTGAGCAAAATGTGGTTTCCGGCCTGGGTTGTATTGCCAAAGCCACCAAAACGGTTCAGGTATATCCCAATCTGACTGCAGAATTTGAAATGGATACCGCCGGCTGTACCCCGCATGTGGTGAGATTCAAAAATTTGAGTGAGAATTATCTGGGTTCTTACCGCTGGGAATTTGGAGACGGAAGCTTTTCAACAGAAAAGAATCCAACCAAAGTTTTTATTAACAACACACTCACAGACAAGGTCTATTCTGTTACACTTACCTCCCGCGGGCCGGTAGGTAATTGTATCAGAACCAAAACCATCCAACTCCGGGTTCACCCCTCCCCTGCTGCAAACTTCAGGTTCCTCTCCGATTCTACCATTCAGTTGCCGCTGAATTCGGTGACAATTGGAAACACCACCCCGTTCAGATCCAACTGGACCTACTCCTGGAATTTCGGGGATGGCACGACGGATGACAACGGAGTAAGCGATTTTGTTCATACTTTTTCACTTGGTAATGAAGACTTTACAGATACCACTTTTGTAATCACTATGATTGCCAAAGGAAGCATGGGCTGTGCTGATACCATGAAAAGGGTGATGGTAATCAAACCCGGCAAACCAATTGCTGGTTTTGAGGCAACGCCACGGGAGGGTTGCCGGCCTCTGGAGGTTCAGCTTACCAGTACTTCCTCTTATGCCAGAAATTTTGAATGGACTTTTGTGGACAAGGAAGGCTCTCCGCCTGTGGTTCTGAAGGACAGAAATCCGGTCTTCTTTTTTGAAACCGCCGGACTAAAAACTGTAAAACTGAAAATCAAAGGTTCGGCCGGTCAGGATTCCGTGGAGAAGATTGATTACATCCGCGTGTTCGAAACACCCCGCAGTTCCTTTACCGTGGATCCCACACCTCCCAGAACCGTGGTAGCACTGGATGAGCCAGCCTACTTTTTTCCAAACGACAACCGACCGGAATTTTCCTACACCTGGTATTTTGGAGATGGAGATTCCTCCAACAGCCGAACACCTGTTCATAAATATCCTGCACCCGGGGTGTACGATGTGTCACTGAAAGTTACCGGTCCGAATGGCTGCCATTCTACCAGCAGCAGAAACGGGGCGGTGATAGCCAGACCCGATCAGCTGTTCGCTGCCCCAAATGCATTCACCCCCAATCCAGACGGCTCAAATGGTGGCTTTGTTGGCGGAGACGGGGATAACGATGTTTTTTATCCCTTTGCAAAGGGAATGAAAGAAATACGCATGACCATTTACAACCGCTGGGGCCAGGTAATATTCCACAGCTCGGAACTAAACCGCGGCTGGGATGGCTACTACAATGGAAAGCTGATGCCTGCTGACACCTATATCTATCAGATTCAGGCTCAATATACCAACGGAGAAACCCAGAACTTTATCGGGGATGTAACCCTGCTGAAATAAAAATGAACATTTCGAACCTTATTGCGATGAAAAAATTAAAATTTTCTGCTCTCCTTTTCCTGATGGTGCAGATTGAAATTCTGGCACAGGATCCGCAGTTTTCACAATTTTATGCTGCTCCCCTGTACCACAATCCTGCCTTTACAGGCGCAGCCCACAAAGGCAGGCTGGTAGCCAATTACAGAAATCAATGGCCGGCCATTCCCCAGGGGTTCATTACCACTGCTTTTTCTGCAGACAATTATTACAAAGCCTACAATTCAGGCGTCGGCATATTGGCCTACCGCGATCAGGCGGGCTCAGGCGGCCTGAGCACCAATGCCTTAGCTATTCAATATGCTTATGAAATCCATTTCAGCTCTCAATGGAGCGGTCGCGGCGGCCTCTCATTCGGGTACGCGAACAGATTTGTTGATTTCTCAAAACTCACCTTCAGAGACCAGCTCAATGCCAATTTTGTACCTACACCCACCAGCGACCCGGCTCAGGCCAATTTGAACAGAGTAGGATATTTCGATATCTCTTCCGGGTTTCTGCTTTACAACCGGTATTTATGGTTCGGCGGTAGCGCACTTCACATGAACCAACCCAACCAGTCGCTGCTGGGCAATACAGGTAAATTGCCTATGCGTGTCTCTTTAATGGCAGGAGCAAAAATTCCCCTTACAAAACGGAGGTATGGAGCCGATTATGGTGCCAACCGATTCAAGGAAAAAAGCATCAGCCCTTCCCTACTCTATAAGAGACAGGGAGACTTTCAGCAATTGGATTTGGGGGCCTATGTCACGCTTTCGCCGCTGATAACCGGAATTTGGTACCGCGGGCTCCCTGTTTTCAATTACAACGGAATTTTAAATCAGGACGCCCTGGTTTGGTTGCTGGGTTTCAAACACAATAATTTCAGCGTTGGGTACAGTTATGACCTCACCATTTCCGGCCTCGGACCCGGTACTGCAGGGTCACACGAAGTTTCCGTTTCCTACGAATTCGATTCGCCGAAGCGAAGAAAAAAACGGGCAACTCCCATTCCTTGTCCCAAGTTTTAAAAGCATTTTACTGCACTCAATCCTATGGGAATGTGCAGGTTACAATTTTAGTTCTCATATTTATTTAGGGTTAAAAAAGGAAAGGCCACCCTTGCTAAGGATGGCTTTTTTGTTTTTTTTCAGCAAGATTCGGCAATCCGGTTAAACAGCCGGCAGGCACTTGCCCGCCACTTCGCCAAAGCCGACACGGATCCCGTTTTTTTCTCCATGGCCACGAAGAACAATGGTGTCTCCGTCTTCAATAAAAGTCCGGCAGCTGCCGTCTTCAAAAATCACAGGATACTGGCCTCTTTTGGTAATTTCAAGCAAGCAGCCCAGGCTATCGGGTGAAGGGCCGGAGATGGTACCACTGGCCAGCAAATCCCCCGTCCGCATGGGGCAGCCATTTACTGTATGATGAGCAAGTTGTTGATTCATACTCCAGTACAAATATTTTTGGTTGGTCTTACAGATCAGCTTCCTCTGACCTCCCGGCAAAATCATTTCGGCCTCCAGATGAAGGTCGTAAGTCCAGCGCGGAGATTGCTTCAGGTAAGGCTGCACTTCAGGTGTCTGGTTTTCAGGCATTTCAACCCTAAATGGCGCCAGCGCATCCATGGTTACCACCCAGACCGACATAGAGGAGCAAAAGTTCTTCCCGAGAAAAGGCCCCAGTGGCACATATTCCCATGATTGCAAATCCCTCGCCGACCAATCGTTTAACAGCACCATTCCAAAAATATAATCCTCTGCCTCCTGAACCGGTATCCGGCTTCCCATTTGGGTATTTTTTGAAATGATAAACGCCGTTTCCAGTTCAAGGTCCATTTGCCGGCTCGGGCCAAAGGAAGGCAATTCATCGGCAGGCGGCTTTATCTGACCCATGGGCCTTATAAAATCGGTTCCGGATACCACAATCGAAGAACTCCTTCCATGGTAACCCACCGGAATATGCTTCCAGTTGGGCAAAAGCGGATTTTGCGGATCACGGAACATGGCACCAACATTGGCTGCATGGTATTCGCTCGAGTAGAAATCGGTGTAATCACCGATTTGAACAGGCAGGTGCATCGCCGCCTGCTCTGCAGGAATTAAAAAGCGATCTGTTTTTTCTCTTTTGGAAATTTGATTTTCCCCTTCCGAAAAAAGCTCCTGCACCCGGTTTCGCAGTCTCCGCCAACAATCCGGACCTGCTTCAATCATTGGGTTCAGGCTTGGGCCTACAAAAAGATGCTCATATTTCCACTCCATATCACCCAGATGCCCGGCAATCCGAAGCTCTTCAATGTGGATGATGAAATCTCCCAGCCGGATGCCCGTCCTGGGACTCAGGTTTCGGGTTGAAAAAATGCCAAAAGGCAGGTTGTGGATGGAAAAATCTGAGTTTTCAGGTATCGTAACAATAGATTTCATTCAATTCACAAGTTGAGTTTGAATCGCTGATTTGGTGCTTAATAGTTTTTTGAAATTTCCCATACCATGCTCTCTTATTAAAAACAGAATTCCCTGATTTCCGTCTTAACAATTCAATTGAATCCATGCAATCCATGAAAAAAATCAAATGAACCCCTCCTGCACCCGGATTCTTCAGAATAAAATTTATTTCTTAAGCAAAGCAGGCAACCGAAGATTAAGGAAATAAGACTTTAGCTATCAATACTTTACAAGCGTATGGTCGATTTCGCTTGCATAGGCTAATATCCCGCCTCTCAGGTTGAAAAGGTTTTTAAAGCCAAATTTTTCTTCCAGATTGAGGATGGCTGTTTTCGACCTCTGACCACTCCGGCAATGCAAAACCACTGTTTTGATTTTGCTGATTTTGTCGGCATGATCCAAAATATTTCCTACTGGCATTAACTCGCCACCCAAGGTACAGATTTCGGCTTCATAGGGCTCGCGGACATCTATCAATTGAAAATCTTCTTTGGAATCGAACATTTGCTTTAACTCCTGAACGGTAACTTCTTTCATGGATGGTGAAGGTCTTAATTTAATTGGGCTGCAATATCTGCAATTCGGGTTCTACTGCAAAAGTTTGTACCCGTCACAAAAAAAAATCCGGATTTGCTGCGGCCCGGCAGATGAATTTTGATTCCAACAGACAATCTTCCTTTTCCTTCCCAAAAAAGGATTTCAGCGAAATTCAGGAGTTTTTCTTTTGGCTTTCCTCCAAATCCAAAACACAAAAAGACCGGCTGATTTCGTATGGATCATTGCTGGCCACCACAATCAAATGTGCGTCCCGGCAATCGGAAAGCCATTGCCACAATTTTTCAGAGGATGCTGCATCAAGGTTCGAGCCGGGCTCATCCAAAATCCAAACAGGTCTTTTTTCTCCGAAAGCCAGAACAAACCGGGCCTTTTGCTTCATCCCGGTCGAAAAGTGAGCAATGGGTTTATCCAAATCATTCCGAAGACCAAATAAGTCCGTGAGCACATCATAGCAAATTTCAAAGCCAGAGGGATTTCCAAGGGCTTGCTGGAAATCTATCAATTCCCGTAAACTCAACTCCTCCGGCAATTCCTGATAGGGGCCAAGAAAAGAAATAAAATTCCGCATCTCATTGTAATCCTGAATCTTATCCTGAAAATAATATTGTATTTCGCCCGACCAACTTTCCATTCCTGTACTCAGAATTTTTAATAAAGTACTCTTGCCCGATCCATTGGAACCGCGGATCAGGTTGACTCGTCCGGCCTCAAGCTGCAAATTCAAGTCCCTGAAAACATAAAAATGATGAAACCGCTGACTAAGCTTCTTAATTTCGCATCTAATTTTCATCATTCATGCAGGATTTGTATTCCAAACTCGGGGCCTCCTCAGAAAAAGAAGAAGTACACAGCGCCATACAAAATTTGGACAAAGGAATAGCACCGGGTGCCTTTTGCAAAGTCCTTCCCGATTTTTTAGGAGGAAATCAGGAAATGCTGAATGCCATCCATGCCGACGGGGCCGGAACCAAGTCGATTCTGGCCTATCTGTATTGGAGGGAAACCGGAGATTTAAGTGTCTGGAAATCAATAGCTCAGGATTCAATTGTAATGAACCTGGATGACTTGCTTTGCGTAGGGGCAAGAGAAAATTTCATTCTCAGCTCCACTTTGGGCCGAAATAAAAAACTTATTCCCGGCGAAGTAATCCGGGCGATTATTGAGGGAACAGAAGAATTTTGTGCCTGGTTGCGGAATTTGGGTGTACCTGTTTTTTTTGGCGGAGGAGAAACGGCCGATGTGGGTGATTTGGTCAGAACCATCATTGTTGATTCCAATATTTCAGTTCGGTTTACTAAAAAAAACCTGATCGATTGCAGCCGTATTGAGCCCGGAAACATCGTACTCGGCCTGAGTTCCACAGGAAAAACGAGCTATGAAACGGAGTGGAATTCGGGGATTGCTTCTAATGGCATTACCCTGGCCCGGCACGTCCTTCTGAAGCATGAATATGCGCAAAAGTATCCTGAAAGCCTTGATCCTGAACTGATTGGCAAAGGCGGATATGAAGGCCGCTTTGGACTGAGAGATCCCTTTGGAAAGAATTTTGAAAACCTTGGAAAAGCATTGCTTTCACCGACCAGAACCTATGCACCTTTTCTTGCAGCCCTTTATAAGGAAATAGATACCGGAAATGTAAGCGGGATTATCCACAATACAGGCGGTGCCCATTCCAAAGTATTGAAATTTATTAAGGGCGTGGATGTAGAAAAAACAATACATCAGGAGCTTCCGCCGGTTTTTGAACTGATAGCAAAAGAAGCAAAAATCGATGAGCCCGAATTATTCAAAACCTTCAACTGCGGGATAAGGATGGAGCTGTATGTGCAACCTTCAGAGGTGGAGAAAATAACAAAACTGGCCACTTCAATGAATTTGGATTGCCATGAAATGGGGGAAGTAAAACCGGGAACGGGTCGCGTCAGTCTTTCAAGAGGCGATCGAAAATGGACGTATTCGACTCTTCCTTGAACAGGAAAATATCTTCGTTGTCCTTTTTCATTAAGAAACGCTCTCTCGCAAATCGTTCCATAGCATCGGGAGTGCCCCGAAGTTTTTGTCCCTCAGCAACAACTGCATTTATTTTTTCCTGGTAATAAGCAATTTCAGATTCGGTTTCGGCCAACTTCATTTTATTAGAAATGAGGCTGATAAGGTCATTGCCGTCAAAGAAAGTAACCCATACCAAAAACAGGAGACCTGTTCCAGCATAAAAATTGGAATACAACAGGCGAAAAAAACCAAAAAGCCTATGCATGAGGCAAATATAAAGAATGCCCGACAAAATAAAAAAATCCCCTTTCGAGAGGGGATTTTTTTCGGGGTGGAGTCGGAGGGATTCGAACCCACGTCCAGACAAGAGCCCACAAAAACGTCTACATGCTTAGCCGGACTTGGAGTGCCGGCAACTCATTTTGGTTTTCCAGGTAATAATCAAGCCCCTACCTGGATTGAAGCCTGATTCCGGTTGTTACGATGCCCGGATTTCTGATGACAACCGAAACACATCAGACGGACACCGGCTTCACTGATCTCCGATCAGGCAGCCAGGGCGTAATTGTATTCGCCGTGTATAGATGAACCGTTTTTGAAGGAACAGAACAAACCTTGCATGCAATTTAAGCAAACCACCCGCTGTCAAAACCAGTCGACCCCGGATAATAAAAATGATCGGCAAATATCCGACCATTTTTTCTTTGAAGCAATTTTGGCAGGAAATCCTGCCGAAAATTACTTAATCTCTACTTCAGCTCCGGCTTCCTCGAGTGACTTTTTCAAGCCCTCGGCTTCGTCCTTAGCAACGCCTTCTTTCAAAGGCTTTGGAGCAGCGTCAACCAAATCTTTGGCTTCTTTCAGGCCAAGGCCGGTAAGGTCTTTAACCAGTTTCACCACATTAAGCTTTGAAGCTCCGGCGCTTTTCAAAATTACATCAAAAGATGTTTTTTCAGCGGCAGCAGGTGCATCTCCACCGGCGGCGGCACCACCAGCAATCATTACAGGAGCAGCGGCAGCAGGCTCAATACCATATTCATCCTTAAGGATACCAGCCAATTCATTTACCTCCTTTACAGTCAGGTTAACCAACTGTTCGGCAAGTTTACTAAGATCAGACATTTTCTTTTTTTTAAATTTTAAAGTTCAACCAAAATTAACGTTCGGATAAAGTTTTCAATACTCCGGCGATGGTAGATCCGGATGATTTCAGACCAGAAACCACATTCTTGATTGGAGACTGAAGCAAACCGATTACTTCACCAATCAATTCATTTTTGGATTTCAGGGCCACCAAAGCATCCAGCTGATCTGCACCAGCAAAGTATGAACTTTCAACAATGGCACCTTTGAAGGCGGGAAGCCCATTGTTATTTCTTGAGAATTCTTTCAACAGACTGGCGGGAGCCTTGGCATCATCAGAGAAAATGATTCCGGTAAACCCCCTCAGAACAGAAGAATTAAAAGCACTGTCGGCCAATTCATTCCGCTCTAAAGCCTTCTCTATCAAAGTATTCTTTACTACGACATATTCAAAGCCTTTCTTGAAACACTCCCTTCTGAACTTATCGGTTTTTTCTACCGACATACCTGAACCGTCTGCAAAATAATAGCAGAGACTTGAGGCAAACTTCTCGCTGAGTTCAGAGATTACTTGTCCTTTTTGTTCCTTATTCATTTTATATTCCCGGGATTGTGTTTTTGTCAATTTTAATTCCTGGACCCATGGTCGAAGTCAGTGTGATAGACTTAAAATAGGTTCCTTTTGAAGACGATGGCTTCAACTTGCTGATCACCCCAAGAATTTCAAGTGCATTTTCAGCAATTTTGTCAGGGGTGAAAGACACTTTTCCAATGCTGGTATGGATGATGCCCGTTTTATCCACCTTAAAGTCAATTTTACCGGCCTTCACTTCTGTGACAGCTTTACCCACATCCGTGGTTACGGTTCCGGACTTGGGGTTGGGCATTAAACCTCTGGGGCCCAAAACCTTACCTAGGCGACCAACTTTTGCCATTACGCTAGGCATGGTGATGATTACATCGATATCAGTCCAACCGCCTTCAATTTTAGCAATGTAGTCGTCAAGACCAACATGGTCAGCGCCCGATTCTTTTGCTTCAGCTTCTTTATCGGGTGTACACAGAACCAAAACCCGAACTGTTTTTCCAACGCCGTGAGGCAAGGCAGCAACGCCCCTCACCATCTGATCGGCTTTGCGGGGATCGACACCCAGCCTTACATCAATATCTACTGAGGAGTCAAATTTGGTAAAACTTGCTTTCCGGAGCAGATCCGCTGCATCAGACAAAGAGTACTCTTTGGTAAGATCAACCACAGAGCGGATTTTCTTTTGATTTTTTGTTAACTTAGCCATGATTAGTTGTCCCAGGGTGATTTACCGGTGATAGTGATTCCCATGTTACGAGCCGTTCCGGCGATAATTCGCATTGCCGGCTCTACTTCAAATGCATTTAAATCAGGCATTTTGGTTTCCGCAATGGTTTTCACCTGATCCCAGGTGACAGAGCCAATCTTTTTCCGGTTGGGCTCTGCCGAACCGGTTTTCTGTTTTACAGCATCAAGGAGAAGCACCGCAGCCGGCGGAGTTTTAATGACGAAGTCGAAAGACTTGTCGGTGTAAACAGTGATAACGACCGGGACTACAACACCTGCTTTGTCTTGTGTTCTGGCGTTAAACTGCTTACAAAACTCCATGATGTTCACACCCTTGGAACCAAGAGCAGGTCCAATCGGCGGCGATGGATTCGCTGCGCCTCCCTTAATCTGGAGCTTTATGTAGGTACTTATTTCCTTAGCCATGGCTAATTTTTAATTGATTGCAATTTTTCAACTTGTGAATAGTTCAGTTCCAAAGGGGTGTTGCGCCCAAAGATTTTCACCATCACATTTATTTTCTTTTTCTCGTCAAAAACTTCTTCTACCGTTCCTGTGAAAGTATTGAAAGGGCCGTCTATCACCTTGACCACCTCTCCTTTAATAAAGGTGGTTTCAAAACGAAGGAGCGATTCCTTTGAATCATCTACCCTACCCAGAATGCGGTTGATTTCGCTTTCCCTGAGGGGAACCGGAGTTTTTTCAACAGAGTTCATTTTAGAACCCAAAAATCCGATAACACCGGGTACACTTTTAATGGTGTGAAAAGCTTCTCCGTTGTTCAAGTCCGCATTGACAATGATGTATCCGGGAAAAAAGTTCTTCTCACGAATTACTTTCTTGCCGTTCCTCATTTCCATTACCTTTTCAGAAGGAATCAAAACCTGGGTGACGACATCCTCAAGTTTCTGGCGGATTACCTCGGTCTCAATGTAATTCTTGACCTTCTTTTCCTGCCCCGATACCGCCCGGATTACATACCACTTCAGTTCTGCCACTTCCGAAAAAATTATAAATTATAAAAAACACTCATCAATGATTTGAAACCGAAGTCCATCAATCCGATCAAAAGAGCGAAAATGAGGGACGATACCAACACCAGAATGGTCTGGTTGTTCAGATCTCCACCCGAAGGCCAGCTTACTTTGGTGGTAAGCTCCTGGTAGGATTGGTTAATGAATTCGGTAATCTTCTTCATTGAAAATCAGGTTTTTTCGTGCACGGGAGGAAGGACTCGAACCCTCAGCCAACGGTTTTGGAGACCGCTACTCTACCAATTGAGCTACACCCGTTTTAGAAAAGGACTGCAAAATTACAGCTTTTTTTTTAATCAGAGAAAAAAAAGTTCCCCCGTTGCCGGGGGAACCATTAATTCCGATTTTTTCTTAGTCAAGAATTTCGGTTACCTGACCAGCACCTACGGTACGACCTCCTTCACGAATCGCAAATCGAAGACCTTTTTCCATAGCTACTCTATTGATCAATTTTACATTGATGGTGATGTTATCCCCAGGCATAACCATCTCCACTCCTGCAGGAAGGGTAATTTCACCGGTAACATCGGTTGTTCTCATGTAAAACTGAGGACGATACTTGTTAAAGAAAGGAGTGTGACGGCCACCCTCTTCTTTCGAAAGCACATAAACTTCTGCTTTGAATTCGGAGTGAGGCGTTACAGTTCCTGGCTTGCAGATAACCATGCCGCGGCGGATTTGATCCTTGTCGATACCACGAAGAAGGAGACCAACATTGTCACCGGCTTCGCCTCTGTCAAGAATCTTCCTGAACATTTCCACACCAGTTACAGTAGACTTCAGGTTTTCAGCTCCCATACCCAGGATATCTACGGCTTCACCACTGTTGATGATACCTCTTTCGATACGACCTGTTGCTACGGTTCCGCGACCTGTAATAGAAAATACATCTTCTACAGGCATAAGAAAAGGCTGGTCGGTCAACCTTGGAGGAATAGGAATCCAGGAATCAACAGAATCCATCAGTTTCTCGATGGTAGCCACCCATTTCGGATCATCGTTCAAACCACCAAGAGCAGAACCCTGAATTACGGGAATGTTGTCGCCGTCGAATTCATAGAAACTCAGGAGATCCCGAATTTCCATTTCAACCAACTCAAGCAATTCCGGATCATCCACCATGTCTACTTTGTTCATGAAAACTACCAGTTGAGGTACACCTACCTGACGGGCCAGAAGGATGTGCTCCCTGGTTTGAGGCATAGGACCATCAGTAGCGGCTACCACAAGGATAGCACCATCCATCTGGGCAGCACCTGTAACCATGTTTTTTACATAGTCAGCGTGTCCAGGACAATCTACGTGCGCATAGTGCCTGTTTTTGGTTTGATACTCAACGTGTGAAGTATTAATGGTAATACCTCTTTCTTTTTCTTCAGGAGCATTGTCGATAGAAGAAAAGTCGCGAATCTGAACAGATGGGTCGTTCTTCGCCAATACTTTGGTGATTGCCGCCGTTAAGGTGGTTTTACCATGATCTACGTGACCGATTGTACCGATGTTTACGTGGGGCTTGGACCGGTCAAAATTCTCTTTTGCCATTTTTGAAAACTATTCTAGTTGATTGAAATTCGAGATAATTGTTTTTGGAGCCTTTGAGCAGGATTGAACTGCCGACCTCTTCCTTACCAAGGAAGTGCTCTACCACTGAGCTACAAAGGCTTTCAATGGAGCGGGAGACGAGGCTCGAACTCGCCACCTATAGCTTGGAAGGCTATCGCTCTACCAAATGAGCTACTCCCGCTTAATTGAGTGGGGCGTGATGGATTCGAACCACCGAAGACGTAAGTCAGCAGATTTACAGTCTGCCCCATTTGGCCACTCTGGTAACGCCCCAAAAAGGACGGCAAAAATAGTAAAAAAACAATTCACAGCAGCACGACGGAAAAAGATTCATCATAACCGCTATATTTGGAGTTCAAATCCGAATGGAAAACCCCGCCAATCATTTGATAATCAACGACAAGGAAATCGAAAAAATTTTATTTCGACTTTCTGCTCAAATGTATGAATTGTATAAATTTAACCCGGATCTCAAAATTCTGGCCATTCAGCCCCGTGGTTTTCTGTTGGCGAACGCCCTTCTTGAACTTCTCTGCGAAAAATTTAACCTGGATTTACCGTTGGGAACCATTGATCCGAGTTTTCATCGGGATGATTTTTCCCGTACCGACCGGCTGATTATCCCAAAGGAAAGCAGCGTCCCGTTTTTAATAGAAAATCAGCCTGTACTCCTTATTGATGATGTCATTTACACAGGCCGCACCACCCGTGCTGCCATGGAAGCCCTTTTTGAAATAGGCCGGCCAAAGTGGATCAAGCTTCTGGTTCTCATCAACCGCTATCTGGAAAGGGAAATTCCGATATCTGTGGATTTTGAGGGATTCCGGCTGGATTCTGAACCCGGTCAAAAAGTGAAAGTAATCAACAACGAAAAGCAAAATATTGAAGTCAGAATAAGCCATGGATAACCAATTGGAAACCGGGTTCAAAGCCGGCAGACTGGTGAGTATTGATGATCTGGACACGGCGGACATTGATACCTTGTATCGGACCACAAGGGAATTCATAAAAATTCTGAACCGCCCTTTGAAAAAGGTTCCGGCACTGAAAGAAATTACGGTTGCGAATTTGTTTTTTGAAGATTCTACCAGAACCCGATTGTCCTTCGAACTTGCCGAAAAACGCCTGTCGGCCGATGTGGTCAATTTTTCTTCACAAGGCAGTTCCCTAAAAAAAGGAGAAACACTTCTGGACACAGTCAACAACCTGCTCCGGATGAAAATTGATGTGATTGTGGTAAGGCACAAGATTTCGGGAACAGCTCAGTTTATCCACAATAAAACCGGAATTCCGGTTGTCAACGCCGGGGACGGAACGAACGAACATCCTACCCAGGCATTGCTGGATTTGTTTACTTTATGGGATGCCGGGATGGAAAATAAAGACATTAAAATTTGTATGAACGGTGACATTTTACATAGCCGGGTTGCCGGATCTTCCCTGAAACTTTGGCAGAAACTGGGAATTGAATATGAAATTAATGGACCCAATACAGTGATGCGCAGACATTTACCGTTTAGGTCAGCTAACTTTAATTCCTCCCGGCCTTTCACGGTAAATTACCAACTGAGGATACAAAAGGAAAGGCAAAACAAGGAATTGATTCCCAGCCTTGAAGAGTACAATGGCTTTTTCGGTCTGAATGCAGACCAAAATCCGGGCGTAGCGTTCATCCTGCATCCAGGGCCCATCAACCGCGGAGTGGAACTGGATTCGGACTGGGCCGATTCCCCTCAATCACTTATTCTCAAACAAGTAGAGACAGGGGTGGCTTTACGAATGGCCATCATTTACTTTTTGGCACAAAAAAAAGGGGGATAAATCCCCCTTTCTTAGCGATTCTTATTCAGGACTAATAATCCCAAACTTCATTTTCTTTGGCTACCAAGTCGTACTCGTACTTCTGAGAAGCAATGAGAATGGCTTTGTCTGAGGTATTGTACTCCGGCATATCTTCGATCATCGCATCCTTGGGATTAGAAATTTTGATAATTCGGGAACAAAACAGACGAAGGTCCATGGCATCGGCCACTTTTTTATCCTCAGCCCGGTTTTGAAAATTGTACCACCTGGCGGTCGGCATATTCTTGAAAACACGAACCAAATCTTTGTAACGAAACGAAGCCACCTCTGTCTCAGTACCTTTGATGGT
This sequence comes from Hymenobacteraceae bacterium, assembly GCA_947459175.1. GTDB lineage: Bacteria > Bacteroidota > Bacteroidia > Cytophagales > Flexibacteraceae > CAMDMI01. Next base: position 11,041 of record CANHCT010000010.1, on the reverse strand, counting down.
GTTGAACTCAGCAGGAATAAAAAGAGTAACGGTCTGAATATCATAGTAAAACCTGGATCTTTGTTTGTCAAAAAGCAGGTTTTCCCTGAATTTCAGCACATAAAGATTCTGAGGAAGAAAAGGAAGGCCGCTGCCGGGTATGGGATTACCATCAGCATCCATTTGCATACTGCTGGGATCCACTACTTTCTCCTTAAATTCAGCCAATGACAATGGCCGGGTAAGAGAATCTTTTGCAAAAGCTATGAGTCTGCCTGCATTCACCTCATCCACAATGGCCTTGGTTATTTGATTTTCCTTGGCAAAAAGAGGCTGGTTGCACTTTTCCCGAAGGTCCAGAACACGCCATACCTGCATTTTGTACATGATATCGGAAACATGGACTTTACGAACCGAAAGCGGATCGTATCCTGAAGCCCATACAACCGAATCTTCTCGTCTCAGACTGTCCATCGACCTGGCAACGGGATCAACCACTGCCTCGGGTACAGGAGGAGCCGCAGCAACAGGTTCGGCCGAAGCAGGGGCTTCCGTTACATTCTTTTTTCCTTTTTTACGCTTTCCTTGCTGAGCCATGCTTGCTGCACCGAGTAAGCATAACAAAAGGACAAAGCTTAATCTGATTTTCATAACACCTTAGAAAGTTTACTGCTTAAAGCCTTTAAACCAATTAGTTAATCGGTATGGTAATCACAGATGATGCTGCATTGATGGGTACATCCTCAGAATCATCCTTGAAGTTCAAACGCCTTGCTTTTTTAATTACAATAATTATCCTGTCTCCCGACTGAGCCTGGCTCCGGATGGCAGAAAGGTTAACATTGTCTGTTCTGATAGGCAGGGTATTGATTTCGCGTTTTCCTCTGGCGAGTGTAACCTCCCCTTCGGTAATGTTGTACCTCGCCTCCTTTGGAAGAGCAGCCGCAAAAGCAGGATCTGGCTCGGCCAATACCTGAATGGATGCAGGGCCGGGAGCAGGAACTCCTCTTTTCTGATCCACATAATTGCCACCAATCTTGGCTACAATAGAAGGCCGGGGAACCCCACGAACAGGGAAATCTTTTGTACCAATAGCAGATCCATCGCTGCTGACCGAAAGGGTAACCTTTGCATCTGGCCCTTTAATACTTGGAATAAGAATAATAGCTCCTTTTTCTTTTCCGGGAATGATGTTGGCTCCTTTAGCAGAAAAGCTGGGTTTGTAGTTCGCACCGAGAGCAGGTACCTGCACATTGAGATCGTTTCCACAATTGTAATAGAGCGCTGAAACAGAAGCGGATTTCACATCAATTACAGGTTTCGCTACAATATATTCACCTTTTACCTTGAAGGTTGTGTCGCCATCGCCTGTTGGTTTGGCTACAGAAATCGAACCTTCCCAGTTTTGCTTGGCATTGCCTTCAGCATCGTAGTTGGTGGCAGATGCCTTAAACTTAATGATACCTACACCGTTTTCGACCTTAACGGTGTTACCCCGAAATTTCATGGTTGGGGTTACATCCAATTTGGCAGACAGGAACATTTTGGCTTCGTAATCGGTACCTGCAGCCACAGTAGAAGAGAGAGCGCTGTAGCTGGCCTCAAAGCCACCAACTTTAAAATCCTTAGCCCCTACTTTGGTTTGAAGCACATTCAAAACCTCGGCCTCGTATGCCGTAATTTTACTTTGCTTGTCTGAAAGCACAGCCAAAGCAGCAATCATGGGTGTATGACCGAAATTCAACTCAGCAAAGTCTTTGTTCTTCTGCTCGGGATCGTTTTTGGTCAATGGATCATCTTTACCATCCTGAGCAAGGGGAGGGAAACCTGTCCCGGCAACTCTATTGAGCTCGTCGATAAACTTATTTAGACGCTCCTTCAGACCGTAAGCTTTTCCTTTCTTTCCGGTAGAAGGATCACCCACCATCAGATTGGCCGTAATGTCTTCATCTTTCATTCCGACATACTGCCCTTTTTCATCTTTTCCACCAGTCTTAGTGATGATTTCCTGCTTATAGCTGTCAATCTCTCCGATCATTTCCCTGGACATCTTCTTTATCCTTTCGGCATCTTCCAAAACCGGCTTGTATTTGGGAGCTTTGTCTACTGCCGCCTGGATCGCAGAAAGCTTGGCATCATTTGCAGAATTGGAGTTTTTCGTTGCCAGCTCCAGACTGGAATTGAGGAACGAAAATTTCTGAAGGATAGCCGAACTTACCTGTAGCGCCAAGAGTGCAAGGAGCACCAGGTACATCAAACCAATCAGTTTTTGCCGCGGGGTCTCTTTACCACCTGCCATTTTTTATTCTCTGTTTTCGATTGAAAAATTATTCAGACTAAAATCAGCTTTTCATAGCAGTCAACATGTTGCCGTACACTTTATTCAAAGTGGTTAGGTTACCTGTCAACTTAGAAAGTTCGGTTTTGAAAGCTTCGGTATCCTTGCTGGCATCGGCCATGTTGGCCATTGCATTCGAAAGATTGTTGTAAAATTTATTCATGGCCTTCAAGTGGTTGTTGGCATCCTGAAGTTCCATTTCATAAACAGCGTTCAAAGAACCAAGATTCTTAGTTATGGCCTGAACCTGAGCATGATATTGCTTTGCATCGGTGGCGGCATTCGACATTTCAGACATTGCACTTACTGTAGATGCGTAAGACTTATTCATTTCAGTCAAGGTCTTGGAAGCGGAAGTTACATTGGCTGCATATTCCTTGGTGGCTACGGTTGCATTGCTGATATCTGTCATTTTGGATACAGTGTCGGCAAGACCGGAGAAACCTTTACCCAATCTGTCAATCATGCCCTGGTCAATTTTTGCAGCGGCCAGCATTTGGTCCAAACCACCGGCACCGGGTCCGGGTTGAGCAGTCTTGGCTACACCGGATTTTTGCATTTTGGCCCATACTTCATCATCCAGTTCCGGATATACCCTTTCCCAAGCTGGGTCATGGGGCTGAGGTGCAAAAGCGAAAAGCAAGAACAAAAGGGCTTCTGTTCCCAATCCTAAGATAAGCATCGGACCCGCACCATTCCAGTGCATGATTTTGAAAAGGGCGCCCAGAATTACTACTGAAGCACCAACACCTGTAATTACGGGAGCAATTTTACCATAAAACTTCTCCTGAAAACCACCTTTTTTTGCGCTCATTTTGTTTGTGTGAAATTAAATTGTTAAAGTGTTAAATTTTGAATGTTTAAAATTCGTTGCCGGCTGAACGACCTAAATATGTCACCACACACCTGAAACCAACGAATGATTTTGCGGTATCTTCATACTCGAAATTACGAGTCCCGTTTTGAAGATAATAGCTGATATCTTTCCATGATCCGCCGCGAACCACTTTACGGGGCTCTGCAGCATCAAAATAGGTCGGATTTAAGTCCCAAACTACGGGAACAGAAGCTTCAAAGAATGCATCCTCACACCACTCGGACACATTGCCGGACATGTCATAAAGACCATAATCATTGGAGAAATACTGTCCGATAGGAGATGTATACGAGAATCCGTCATCATAATAATTACCCCTTCCCGGCTTGAAATTGGCCAGCATACAGCCTTTCATGTTTCTCACATAAGGCCCTCCCCATGGATACGGGGCAAGATCCCTTCCACCTCTGGCTGCATATTCCCATTCTGCTTCTGATGGCAAACGAAAATTGGGCATTATTGGCAGACCGGCATCCGTGCGGGCTTTGTTCAGGTAGCCTGTCCGCCACTTGCAAAACAGCTTGGCTGCTTTCCAGGTAACTCCGACCAAAGGATAGTTATCGAAGGCCGGGTGAATCCAGTAGTATTCCATCATGGGGTCACCCATGTGATGAGAGAAATCCCTGACCCATACAGTAGTATCGGGATAGTATTTCCGCTCGGCCAACATTTTCTGAAATTCTTCGCTCAGTGTACCCAGTCCAACCGTATCATCTGTTTGGATGGCCTCAACAAACTGCCGATATTCATTGTTGGTGATTTCGGTATCATCCATATAAAATCCACCAATGGTAACCTGTTTGTTGTAGTTGATGTGGGAGGCGGCCACATCTTCATCGGATTGTCCCATGTGGAACGTTCCGGAGGGAACAGTTGTCATCCCGAAGGGAACCGTTTGCACCCAACCGTCTCGATTGGGAACTCCAATCAATTCCCCTTGAATGTCCTTCTGCCCCAATCCGCAGGAATTTAGTAAAACCAATCCTGAAATGGCGAGCACCGGACTCATAGTCCATGCAGTTTTCAATATATTCATAAACACCTTAAAACAAAAACGAATTAATCGTTTGATTATTTAGATACACAAAGGTAAAGCCGAAAATTTAAAAATTAGCAAGCGTAATGCTTCGGATATAACACTGTAAGGTTTACGGTTTTTTTTTATTTTCTGTAGCGTGGGGTCCGGATAATTGGCTTAGGTCCTCTCATTGCAATCGGATGAAAATAGGAAACCATTATCTCGTGCGATGTAGGCCTTTTTGCTTCTGTAGCGGGCACAGTGTAATCCAGGGAATAGGTTAACCTGAATTTATTATCCAATAAAGTAAGCCCGGCAAGGACAGACACTGCATCCTGTTCGCGGTATGCAAGTCCAACAAGAAATTGGTTATTAATTTTGGCCAATGCAGATGCTTCCCACTGAAAAACTTTGGAATCATATTTCATGTTCACGCTTGGAGTCAGAACAATTTCGGGAGAAAGATCAAAGTTGTACCCGCCAAGGAAATAATAGTGACGGTTCAATGTATTTTTAGTAACAGATGAAGGGCCTGAAAAATCAAATTTGGGCTCAAAAAGATGGGTGGAACTGAGTCCTGCAAAAAATTTCTCGGATGTATAGTGGAGTCCAAATCCAAAATCCGGAACCATCTGACCACTGGCACTTTTAAGGGCAAGGTATTCAGGATCAGATTCATCAAATACTTTGAGGGCATTGCCATTGATAGAGCGCGAATGTACACCCAAACGCAAGCCAGCTGCGAGTTTACCTGCACCGAGTTTGAATTGATAAGCTCCGTTCACAGAGGCCTGAATATCCTGGTAGGGTCCAATCTGATCCGAATTAAGAACAAGACCAACTCCTGAATTGGCTGAAAGAATTGGTAATGAGCCTGTAAATAAGATATTTCTGGGTTCACCACCGGAACCAAATGAGTTCTGATAACCTACCCATTGATGCCTGTAAAGGAGCCCGCCGCGGAACCCCTGCTCAATACCTGCAGCTGCAGGATTAAAATACAGCTGGTTAAACATGTACTGCGTAAAATGTGGATCCTGCTGAGCGATAAGTTTAGAGGACGCAGCTATGGCCGAAAAAAACACGGCGAGGAAAATCTTCTTGTTCATAATCTGGTTGCAATCGAAAATAGGGCCCAAGTTTATGGGAAAATTACAAATTGAAAAAATTTTATTCTTTAGATGCCTTAATACACGCTTTGATATATTCCTCAAGGGCACCGGTCATAGATGGAATATTTGGTAATGGAGCCTGAATGTCGAGGATGAGATTGGCGTCTTTTACCGACTTGGCTGTGGTGGGTCCGAAGGCAGCGATTCTGGTCTCATTTTGCTGAAAATCAGGAAAGTTATGAAACAGTGATTCAATACCGGAGGGACTGAAAAAAGCAAGAATATCGTATTTGATGTTTTTCAAATCTGACAAATCGCTGGACACGGTATTGTAGAAAGTTGCCTCAGTAAATTTGTAATTATTTTTTCTGAGATAGTCAGGGAAATCTCCGATGCGGATATCCGAACAGGGAAAAAGATAAGAATCCTCTTTGTGCTTTTTTACCTGATCAACGAGATCCATGGCATTTTTCTGACCTACAAAAACTTTCCTCTTCCGGATTTGAATGTATTTCTGGAGGTAGTTGGCTGTAGATTCTGTAACACAAAAATATTTCATATCGATGGGAATATCCAGCTTCAGCTCGCCTGCGATACGGAAGAAGTTGTCCACCGCATTTTTACTGGTAAAGATTACTGCATTGTGATCCAGAATGTTAATTTTTTGCTTTCTGAAATCTTTCAGCGAAATCCCTTGTACCTCTATAAAAGGGCGAAAATCAATTTTGATTTTGTACTTTTTTGCCAAGGCAAAATAGGGAGAATCTTCATCTGAAGGTTTCGGTTGGGTGACCAGAATTGAAGATACTTTTTTTAATCTCGAGGTAGGAACCTCCTTGTTTGCGGTTTCGCTCATAAGAATCTGAAAAAGTCCACGGGAAGACCCTTGGTTAAAAAAAAGAAGGCGGTAAGATTTAGGGCGCAAATATAAAAAAGGGTTATGGGTATGCGAAATCTAAACGACCTGATAAATACATTGAAAAAAAAGAACGACCTGAATATCAGATAAAAGCCTGCTAAAGTCAGAAAAAATATTTCTTTCGAAATAACCTGCTGAACCTGCGCACCAAAAGAGGAAAAATTCCATACCAACACCAGAAGAGAAATATAAAACAAGGCTTTCAGGTCGGAGAAAACCAGAGGGAAAATTTTCCCTGAGAAATCCAGAAAAAAGAAAAGCAAGCAGGATACCAGTATGGGAAGACCCAGAATGATGGTGGTGATCCGAATCTCCTGAAGGAAATGCCATCGGTCATTCAAACCCAAATCGCCTGCATTGAAAAGATCGGAGGTAGAAAGAAAAACCACCACTACGCAAAAAAGAATGGGCAGAAAACCGATGCGCTGAAAATTGAAATCGATTTCGTAATTGCTTCGAATGCTTAGAAAATATTTGGTGAAAGCACCGTAAAATCGGTTTCGGAAGACAATAAGGACAAAGATGGCCACCAATGAAAAGTAGGGAACTTCTTTTGGCGGTGAGTAATCGGGCTTAAAGTTTGCATTGTCAATGGGAATGCTGCAAGTCACTAAAGCCCCTTGTGAGAACTTTTTCCCATTGCTCTCGGCAGCAATCGATTGATTGCCCTGAAAAATCAGCCTTGCTTCCGAGGAGAATCCGGGGCCTGAACGGACCGGATAAAACAGATTCAACGGAAGAAAAACCTGTGCTGCACCGGAATCAGTCATTTGATTTTCGGGAACCAAAAAACTCCAGAACGGAGAAAAATACGACGAAATAAATCAGGAAAAACACCAGAAGGAAATTGTCGCCTTTATCAGAAAGCAAGTAGGCGGCAACGATGGTAGCCAGATTTAAAAAGGCGAGAAAAAGCACTGTTTGAACCTGACTAAATCCCATTCGAATCAGGATATGATGCACATGGTTTTTGTCGGGCATAAAGGGCGATTTGCCATTTACAATCCTCTTGGTAAACACCCTTGCCGTATCGAAAACCGGAATAATCAGGATGGCAACGGCAATGGAAGGGGCCGATTCTACCACCTTCATCTGCACAAATTCAATTGCCATTACGGAAATAATCATGCCGCAGACCAAGGAACCGGTGTCACCCATAAATATGATGGCCTTGTTGAAGTTGTACCGGAGAAAGCCAAGTGTTCCGCCCATCAGGCAAAAGGCAACCAGGGCAAAAGGCATATACTTGGGACCGCCGAATTTCAAAAAGAAGAATCCAAAGGCTGCGGTACAAATCAGAATCAGGGTGCCGGCAAGGCCATCAAGGCCATCAATCAGATTAAATGCATTGATCAGACCAACGATTACCAAAAATGTAAAGGCATATGCAAAGCGGTCGCTGATCTGATGAATTCCCAGAAAGCCCTGAAAATCATTGATTTTAATATCACCCAAAAACATGACTATACCGGTAGCCAAAATCTGAACAAAAAACTTCTTGAATGCGGATACCGAACTGATGTCATCTTTCAAGCCGATGAAAAACAGGATCAGGGTTGCGGCCAGAAGTTCCTGAATCTGGGGGGTTACCTTTCCGAAAATGGTAACAGCCGACATAAATCCGGCGAAAATGGCCATACCCCCAAGGCGGGGAGTCAGGTTGGTGTGAACAGCACGGTTGTTGGGCTCGTCGAGCAAGTTTTTTAGGTGCGCCACATATATAATAGAAGGGATGGCGAAAACAGAAATGACAAAAGCCCAGACGAAGGACAAAATAATATCAATCTCAACGATTGGATGCATCAGAAAAAAAATTGTGCAAAAGTAGATTAAAAGCGGGCAAAATAACCAAAATGAATTTTAGTGGTCTGAAAATCAAGGGGAATATCCTCTGTAAACCCGTTGGCGAGAGAAATCCGAACCAGATTATTTCCCAAATCGAGCTCGGCAGCGATGCCAAACCCTAAGGCCCAGGCTGTATGGGAAAAAAACTGGTTGTTCAGCCCGGAGTTAAAGAAAAAGGCATCTGAGAAAACCCCGACCAAAAGACTATTGTCAACCAAAAACTGAGGCTGAACAGAAATGAGGGCGTGCTGCGTGGTATAAAAAAAGTTTTCATTGAATCCCCGCACACTGTTGTTTCCACCGATGCGGTACTGGTCCTGCAGGGTAATCCGCTCAGAATACAGGGTTTGAATCGATCCCGAAGTTTGAACGACAAATCGCCTGTAGGGAAAGCGGAAAGGGTATTTCCATGCCAAACTGGTTTCCAGCTGAGGGTAATTTTTTTCTGCCGACTCCGGGGCTTCCAGCGTTTTGAGAACCGGAATCAAAGAGAAAGAAAATTGCCTTTTCTGCAAGTCGATTCCCGAAACGATGGGAAAGAGTTTTTGAAAGGTGAGCGAAGCGGCACGGTTTGTGATCCGGATTCGGGAATTTCCCTGCAGGCTTTCAAAGCCCGATGAAGCCAGCGATTTATATCCTACCGTATACTTCCACTCGCTGCCGGGGCTGGATGAAATCCGGATTTCGGCCCGGCGCCTGTTGATGGCAGAATCCTGGCGAAAAAGTTCAAAACCAGATTCCACCGAAAGCCCGTTGAAAAAGAGATAGGGAACCGAAACATTGATTTCTGCCATTTGAGATTGCGGAGCAAAGCGATTCCACTTGAGGTCGAAGGTAACACCTTTATTAAAAAGATTGACAAACCCTGCATCAATATTGCCGGTAAGAATGGTACCGCCTCCGGTTTCAGACCCGGGCAAAATCCCCAGAATTCCGGTGAAATAACTGGCCTTGCGCCTGGCGAGAAAAACATGGACAACAGCCTGATTTCCAAAAAATTCAAGTTCCGGATTTTTTACCATTTCGGCAAAGCCCAATTGCCTGATCAAGAGAGGAAGCATCTGAAAGCGGCGGTAGGAAAAAGGAAGATCCTTTTTTATGCGGAGTGCTTTGGCAATCAGAGCAGAGGGAATGGAAGTATCGCCCTCCTGCACCACTGCACCCTGCACCACAAAGGGTCCTTCGTCGAGTTTTGCCACCACCACAACCTTTTTTTCTGCGGGATAATGCAGGGTATCGAAAGTGATGGCGGCAAAAGGATAGCCCGAATTTGCCTTGTTGTCTATTTGCTTTTTTACATAGCGGAATAAATTTTCGCCATCAGAAAAGGATTTTTCTGCCGCCGGATTGGGGCCGTTTAATTTGAGAATCCATTCGGAAACAAAAGATACAGAGCCGTATCGGAGCTTTTGCCCTGATACAGCCAAGCAAAAAACATGGAGAACAGCCAGCCATGCCATGCGTGTAAACCATTTCATCTGTATTACTTTTGCCAAAGAGAACAAGGAAAGGGGATGTCCCAAAATACTATAAGACAAGGAAATACTTTTAAGCAGGACCCTGAAACCAGGGAGGCAAAACGCAAATTTGCTCCAAAATTACCGGTTGGCCGCAAGTTTTCACTGGTTACCGGCCTGGTATCCCTTTTGCTGGCCATATTTCTTTTCATAGCCCTGATTTCGTACATGTTTACAGGTGCCGCCGACCAAAGTCTGGTGGAAGCCAACAGCGGACTAAAACTCCGGGATGCGGGAAAGGAAATCGAAAACTGGGCCGGTTTTGCGGGTGCCTGGTGTGCCGATTTTTTGATATTCAAAGGGTTGGGATATTCGATGTTACTGGTTCCATTCTGGCTTGCAGATATTGGTTATCAGTTGATTTTCAGAAAAAAACTGCTGCAAATCCCCCGGTTAAACTGGAAGGTTTTTTGCCTGATTGTATGGACTTCCTCCTTTTTCGGGGTACTGTCGCAAAACTTCGGGGCGACCACCTATCTTGGCTCATTTTCCGGTGGCATCGGGTATGAAATTGCTTTGTTTCTCAGCGAAATGATTGGCTTCGGCTCCTGGCTGGCCATACTTTTAAGCGGTTTCATCATTGCGGTTTTTGCCTTCAAATTCAACCCTGAAAATTTGGCTGACAGCCTGCTGAAAGGCAAGAAAGGAGGAAAAGCCAGAAAAGAAACTCCATCAGAAGCGGGAGAAGAAGAACAACGCGGAAACCGGGAGACTGCTGAAGAGGAAGCAATTTCGGAAACCGAAGAAAGCCGTGATAATCAGGAAGAGATTCCGGCCACAGAAGAACAGGATGAGCTTAATGAAGAAGATGATAAGCAAAAAATCGTCATTGCCGGACAGAGCGACATTCAAATAGAGGTAGGGGCCGGCAACAAAGACAAGGAAATTGAAGATACCTCCTTGCTGGAGAATGCCCTAACCGCCGAACAATTGCAGGCCAAATACGGAAAATTTGACCCCACGCTGGACCTTTCGGGATACAAATTTCCGCCTCTCGATATTCTTCAGCACCACGGAAATCAGGATGTAGAAATCAATACGGATGAAATTGAATTCAATAAAAACAAAATCATTGAGACCCTCCTGAACTACAACATTACCATTTCGAGCATCAAGGCAACAGTGGGTCCAACCGTCACGCTTTTTGAAATTGTACCCGATGCCGGTATACGGATTGCCAAAATCAAAAGCCTGGAGGACGACATTGCCATGAGCTTGGAGGCGCTGAAAATCAGAATTATAGCGCCTATTCCCGGAAAAGGCACCATCGGGATTGAAGTTCCCAGCAAAAACCGGCTCATTGTTTCCATCAGGTCAGTAATGGCCACCGAAAAATTCATGAAAACGGATATGGATTTGCCCATAGTCTTGGGTAAAACCATATCGAATGAGGTGTATGTGGCGGATTTAGCCAAAATGCCCCACCTGCTGATGGC
>CANHCT010000009.1 GCA_947459175.1 Hymenobacteraceae bacterium | reverse complement strand
ACAATGGCAGGGGAATGGATATGGAAAAAATCGGGCCTCAGGTGGGTAAATTGTACAAAACTTTTTGCCCCGGTGTGTCCGGAAAAGGCCTTGGCTTGTATCTCTGCCGCTTACTGGCCGAGGGACTGGGAGGTAAAATGGAACTTGATTCTGAGCCCGGAGAGGGGACTACAGTTACTCTGATTCTCCCAAGAAAGATGCGAAAAAACTGATCCGGCGGTGGATAATCTTCAACATCAAAATGGCGCATTGGGTTTTCAAGTCATTCATTTTCTGATTTCTGCAAAAAATCAAAATTTGGGCAGAAGCCATTGGCCTGCTCATTCCTGAATCGGAATTACTTTTATTTCAAGAGGTAAGCCTGCCGTGCCAGCAAAGCCCATCCTGAAAGAAATGCCAGTCCACCCAGTGGCGCCAATGCACCGGGCCAGGTAATGCCGGTTGCGCAAATGAGATACAATGAGCCGGAGAAAATCAGGGTTCCGGAGGCAAACAGAATGGCAACAACTGAAAATGCTTTGTTTGGGAACAACTTCGCCATAATGCCGGTGATAATCAGGGCTACGGCATGAAAAAACTGGTAATGAACAGCAGTTTCATAGGTGCCGGTTCGGTTGGCAGCCAAAAGAAAATCACGAAAGGCATGTGCACCGAAGGCCCCGAGGGCAACCGCCAAAAATGCCAGCAACGCACCGCCGGCCATCATGATGTTTGGTTTGATCAAGGTTATCGAGGATTCAAAAAGGCAAAATTAACAGAGATTCCCGGGAAGCGGCATGGTTTCCCGAGTCTTCATTCAGGTCGTAAAATTGTGTCCGGCTTTTACTCTGCATAGGCCCATTCAATCCTGTCTTTCAGGTCTTTGATTACCAGTCCCTGCTGCCTGAACCAGCTGCGGATTTGGTCAACTTTGCCATACTCTTTGCTGCTCTTATATTCCTTATACAGTTCCAGCATTCCTTCTGTCAAATGTTCTGCGCCAACCGGCTCCTCGATCAGGCCCAGAATGTTCTCGGTAAAGTCAATAAAATTTTGCACCAGGTCGCGGAAGGGTCTTTCGCCCAATGCTGCAGCACTGAGTTGTCCTGTATTCAGCATGTTGATGAATTTCAGGAGGTTAAATAATTCGGCGAGGGCTACGGATGTGTTGAGGTCATCGCAGAGGGCTTCATGAAATCCTTTGAGGGAGGTTTCGATTTCCTGAATTTTTTTCAGATCCGGTTCTGTTTGAGAAAACTGGTAGTTGAGGGATTTGGCTACTTTCAGACCGTTTATCAAGCGCTTATAGCCTTTTTCTGCGGCTTTCAGGGCCTCGTTCGAAAAGTCGAGGGTGCTGCGGTACTGCGATTGCAGCATAAAAAAGCGGGCGGTCATGGGGCTGTAGGCCTGCTCCAGCAGAGGATGGCTGCCACTGAAAAGTTCGTTCGGCAAAAAGCTGTTTCCCAGCGACTTGGACATTTTCTGCCCGTTCACTGTGAGCATATTGCTGTGCATCCAGATGCGAACCGGGTCCTTGCCGCTCAATCCTTTGCCTTGCGCAATTTCGCATTCGTGGTGTGGAAATTTTAAATCCATACCCCCGCCGTGAATGTCGAATTCTTCTCCCAAATACTTGGTGCTCATGCAGGTACATTCCAGATGCCAGCCGGGAAAGCCTTTTCCCCAGGGAGAATTCCATTGCATAATGTGCTCCGGTGCAGCTTTTTTCCAAAGCGCAAAATCAAGGGGATTTCTTTTTTCTTCCGTGCCTTCCAGTTCCCTGCTTTCTACCAGCAATTCATCCAGAACGCGGCCCGACAACTTGCCGTATTCATTGCCCTTGTTGTTGTATCCGGCAATATCAAAGTAGACCGAGCCATTCGATTCATAGGCCAAACCCTTGTCAATCAGGGCTTTTGTGGCTTCTATTTGTTCCAGAATGTGGCCTGTCGCGGTGGGTTCGATGGAAGGGGGCAGAAGGTTGAACTTTTCCAATACCCGGTGAAAATCGTTGGTGTAGCGCTGCACAATTTCCATGGGTTCCAGCTGTTCCAGCCGGGCCATTTTCCCGATTTTGTCTTCTCCCTGATCGGCATCATCGCTCAGGTGGCCCACATCTGTTATGTTGCGTACATAGCGAACCCTATACCCCAGATGCTGAAGGTACCGGTACAAAATATCAAATGTGAGGAAGGTACGCACATTGCCCAGGTGGACATAGTTGTAAACCGTTGGTCCGCAGACATATAAGCCCACAAATGGGGGATTGATGGGTTTGAATTCTTCCTTTTGTCTGGTCAGCGAATTATAAAGTCGGAGCGTGTGCGGCATGTCGGCAAAGGTATGCATTTATAAAATTTGTCCGGTTCGGATTGTAATGAGCGTGCCCTGAAAACAAAAAAGCCACCCGGAGGGGCGGCTTTTTCGGATCTTTCCCCTTTCGGATCAGTCAATTTCAATTACACAGTATTTGGTGAGGCTCCAGAATTTGCTGTAATCTGATATCTTCAGAATCACCTCATTGCCCGATTGGGTGAAATAATAAGAGGTTTCGGGATGGGCCGAGACTACCTTCTTTTTCGAAACAATACCCAGTTTGATTTCGGTTAATGACTTCATATTCACCTTTTTGAACTTGCTGTTGTCCAACCTGTCCGAAATTTTGGAAATCTTGGCCAGAATGTTCCCTTCTCTTTTGATTACCCCCGACTCGGCCAGTTCTTTCCGGGTACCAAAGGTGTAGTAGGCAGTGGTGAGCTCGGTTTCTTTGGTTTCAATCACCCGCTGTCTTTCTACCAGTTCATTGTCCTTATTGCTTATTTCCTCATTTTTGGCAGCAATTTCCTGGTCTTTTCCGGCCACAGTCATATTCAGTTCTCCCACCTGGGTTTCAAGTCCCTGAATCGTTTTCTGCATTTCGGCAATCTGAATTTCTTTGTCTGCAATTTGTTTTTTGAGGGTTTCCACCAGTTTTTTCAAAGCAGTATTTCCCTTTTTTGATTTTCTCAGCTTTTTCTCCACAGCTTCCATTTTGGCTTTGTTTTGCTCCATGTAGCTGTTGATGCCGGCTATCATGGCATCAATTTTTTCCTTTTGATTGGCATAGCCTTCTTTGTTCAACTCATTGACCACCAACTGATCTTTGGCTACCGAATCCAGGTTGGCTTCGATTTCTTCCATCATGCGGTTCAGTTCGGCATTCTCAGTTGATTTGCCGGAACTCACAGCAAGCAGTGAATCATATTTCTGCTGCAGTTCTTTATATTCTTTCGAATCTTCCACCCTTCCGCAGGCAAATGCGAGTACGGATACGGCGATAAACAGGATTTTTTTCATGTTGTACAGATTTAAAATGTGCGTGTTGATTTCAAAGGTAAAGTTTGGCAAAAAAAGACAATTCGCCACTAAAATTTAAAATCAATGGCAAAATTATAAGCAAGGTGAAGAAATATGACACAGGGCAGGCGGGCGGCTCTATTTTATATGGCAGGATAAAAGTCAGGTTCATGAAGTCCTGATAATCAAACCATCCCAGGCCAGTTGAATGCCCGGGGGCAACTCTTTTTCAATCAATTTATGGCGACCCATTTTGTGGCTCATGTGGGTGAAATACACATTCGGCACTTCCAGTTCGCGGGCTACTCCGATGGCTTCTTCCAAAGTAAAATGCGAAATATGAGGCTCTTTCTGAAGGGCATTCAGTACCAAAAAATCACTTCCGCGGATAATTTCTCTGGCCTCAGGTCCGATGTGATTGGCATCGGTGATGTAGGTGAAATTTCCGAAGCGATATCCCAATACGGGCAAGCGGGCATGCATCACCGGAATAGGCCAAACTTTGATACTTCCGAATTCAAAAAATGCTTCTGTGGCAGGGTACAGGTCGAGCTGCGGCACACCGGGATATTTTTTTTCGGCAAAGGCATAGGCATATTCCACTTGGATGCGCTCCAGCACCCTCGGCAGGCCGTAGATCGGGATGTGTTTTTTTTGAAGAAAATTAAATGCCCGTACATCGTCCAGCCCGGCCAGATGGTCCTTGTGCTCATGGGTGATGAGCAGGGCATCCAGATTTTTGACCCCGGCACGAAGCATTTGCTGTCTGAAATCGGGACCGGCATCTACCACCAGGGTGGTTTCTCCGTCCTCTACCAGCAAGGAAGTGCGCAACCTTTTATCCCTGTAATCAAGCGATTGGCAAACGCTGCATGGACAGCCAATCAAGGGCACACCTTGTGAAGTTCCGGTTCCTAAAAATGTGATTTTCAATCTTTCTGCGTTTCGGCGTTGAACTCAATTTCAGTTTGTCCGATGGACGACTGCCGCAATTCGTGCAGTATTTTCCGGCTTTTTTCTGACATCTCTTCGGTGCTGAGGGGAAGCTGTTGCACCAATTCCAGCAGACAATTTACCCGACCATCTACTGGCAGAAAATTATTGACCAGCACCAGTTTGGTGTCTTTCAGCACACAGTATCCCGATTTGAAATTGCCCCTTTCATACCTGACCATATAGCCTCCTTCTGAAATCAGGTCTTCAAGTTTGGAAAGATATGCTTTGTTGTGCCGGTTCATCCGGGCAAAAGTAAAAAAAGGAAAGGCTTCAGCCCCGAATTACTTCAGCAAAAAAATCCAGGATTTGAATTTTTTATTCTCCAGGTCCAGAAACAAATAATAGGTGCCGGGCTCCAGATTTGCAGCATCCCAACGGAAGCCAATGTCCTCAGAATAAAATACTTCCTTACCCCAGCGGTTTACAATGCGGATAAATTTAAACTTCAACTTGCAATTGTCTTCCGGGAATATCTTTTCCATGGAAAGAAAGTCGTTTTTGCTGTCTCCGTTCAGGGTAAGGAGATTGGGGATGGTGCCGACCGAGTCGCTGTCTTCCCTGAAATCGATGACATAGCTGACCGAATCGCGGAAATTTTTTCCGCAAAAGCGGCTTTCGCTCAGGAAGGTAACGCGGTAAAAACCGGCCGGGGTATTGCAATTGGGAGTAAACCGGAAGGGTGATGAAACCTGCTTGAAATCCGCTCCGCCGGGAAACTGAAAGCCTTCGAGATTTAACAGCGGGCCGGTGGCATACAAGCGCACGGGCCTGTCTTCCGATACGCTCCCGGTCAGTTCGAAGTCCAGTCCCAAACCCGGTGCAGGAATACTGAGGGGAATGATATCCTCCGGTCCGGCATCGGGGTTGGCTGAACTCAGGATGTTGACCGTCAGGCTTTTGGGTTGTATGAACATCCAGCGTACGATGGTGTCGGTTTTGGTCTCATTGCATACGGTGGACCGTAGAATGCTGGTGAGTTTAAGGGGTTGATTTTCAGGAAGAAAACAAATCTCGGGCCATGAAAAGGTGGCCTCGGTTTTTCCCTGACCGCTACTTTGGGGCAAATCAATCCCATTGGCCTGTACCGGTACATTCTGACCCAGCCTGTCTTTAAGGGTGCTGGAAATATTCAGATTCGCATTTTGCGTTTGCTGTCCCTCAAAGCCCATTTGGAAAGGCTCGGTTTGGTTGATTCGGATGGTGTCTTCCGGAAAATCTTTTGCAATGAAAGCAGGGGGGAGGGTTTCCGGTTTTTTTATTTTTACAAAGAGTATCAGACTGTCTGCCTGAGGATTGCCGCATGCCTGATCGGTTGCGGTCAGCAGAATGCGCCATGGATTCAGGCCTTCGGTTGATGCGCAAGGCGGCAGGCAAATACGCACATTTACCGAGTCTCCTGAAGAAATGATGCGCACCAAAGTGTCTCTGGTAATGGTTGCCGGGGTGTTGGCCGAAAATGGAAAAGCCCGGAAGCGCACATCCTGATTCATCTGCTCGTCGGTGAGTTTGACGGAGTAGCAGGAGTTGCCGGTTTTGCCTTCCAGAACTAAGGTATCGTTGTTTTGAAGTGCCGATCCGCTGAGGGGGTTGGAAGCAGCAATCACAGGCGGGTTATTGGGTTGACATTCTTTTACAAAAAGCTGCATTTCTCTTCGAACCTCTCCGATTTTTCTGCCCGATCTGAACTCCTGACACAAGACTGAAAAAACAAAAAGCCCTTGCTGTGAGGCGTTTAGGTTGAGAATACCGGTTCGGGGATTAATTCCCAATGCGGGATTTCCGGGTATGGCCAAGCCTGCGGAATAGCCCGGTGACCAGCTCACAATCGAATAGGGTGCAGGAACCGGATTGGCAGGCCGGGGGTCATTTCTGCTGGAGTTTCCCCTGAGCGGGTCCACAAGAGAATATGCCAAAGAATCGCCGTCGGCATCGTCGGCACCGAAAGACAATTGAAAAGGATAATTGATGCAGGGGTAATCAGAGACAATGGTTCTGAAAACCGGGGAGCTGTTCAGATACGGCTGATTGTTTCGCCTTACAGCCGGAAACTCCATGTAAAAAGTTTGTCCGTTGTCTCCCGGCTGAGAGAGATTGGTAATTCCGCCATTGCGGCAGCAGCGTTCCCAGACGATGTAGTAGCCGCCCGGGTCTGAAAATTGCGAAGGACTGAGCTCTATAATGCTTTCATAGATCAGAATTTCAGTCTTCACAAAACCGGCTGAAGCACATCCTGTAGAGGTGAAGGGCAATTCATTTCCGCTCGATACCAAGCCGAAGTTGTACGAGCTGATGTAGAAATTACCGGTTTTGGAAAAAATATGGCATTCGGCATCCGGGTCACGGGCCCCCTGATTGCCGTTGATCAGGTCGAAATACAGGGTCAGTTGAAACCGGTAATTGTTACCTGTCAGACGCTGATAGGAAAATCCTCCTCCCACAATGTGCGTGGCTGCAGATTCAAAAAAGAAACTGAAAATCAATAGCAATACGGGAAGCCACTTTTTCATTCTCTGAAGTATATTCGTTTAACACGGTGGCCAATACCGGTTAAAATTTCATAGGGTATCGTACCGGCGGCCTTCGCAAGATAAAGAAGCGATTCGGAATCATCAAAAATAATGACCTCATCTCCTTCCTCTGCACTCAGGCCTGTTACATCAATCATGGTCATGTCCATACACACATTTCCAACAACCGGAACCCAGGATTGTTTGACTTTTACTTTTGCATTGCCCAAAGAAAAATCACGGCGGAAGCCATCTGCATATCCAATGGAAATGGTCGCAATTTCACTGTCGCGGCTCAGAATACCTTTTCTTCCGTAGCCTACCGTCTGTCCTTTTTTCAGTGATTTTATTTGCGAAATGGTGGTTTTCAATGCCGATACCGGAAGCAATTGGTTTTGGTACCAGGAATTTACCTCTACCCCGTACAGCCCGATACCGAGGCGCACCAAATCAAAGGCCGCCTGAGGGAATCTCAAAATGCCGGCCGAGTTCATGAGGTGCCGTTTAAAGTTTTGATTTTCAGAAAGATGCTCTTTTAAATAGGCAGTTCCTTCTTCAAAAAGCCGGATTTGCTCCAGGCTGTAGTCCTGATGCCGGTCTTCGTCGGCAGCGGCCATGTGGCTGAAAACAGTGGCCAGTTTTAAACCGGGGTTTTGGTTCAGTACGGCCACCAGTTTTTCCAGTTCATGGTTGAAAAATCCCAGGCGGTGCATGCCGGTATCCAGCTTCAGGTGCAGGGCGGGGATTTTTTCCCGCGGCTGATTTTCAATTGTCTGCAGCCATTCTTCCAATATTCGGAAGTTGTAAATCTCCGGCTCCAGCTGATGCACAATCAGACTTTCTAGTACCTCCGGCATGGGATTCATGACCATTACCGGCAGCCGGATGCCGGCTTCCCGGAGTTTGATGCCTTCGTCGGCATAGGCCACAGCCAGGTATTCCACATTGTGAAATTCCAGCAAGCGGGCAATCTCTTCCCCACCGCTTCCGTAGCCCAGGGCCTTTACCATGGCCATGATGCCGGTTCCTTTCGGGAGCTGACTTTTATAAAAATTCAGATTGGAAACCATGGCATCCAGGTTGATTTCCAGGCGGGTACCATGTATTTTTTTTTGCCAGGCTTTCACCAGATTCTCCAGTCCAAATCTTCTTGCTCCTTTAATGAGCAAAACCGAATCCGAAATTCCTCTGTACCAATGGCTTTTCAGCAAATCTTCTGCTGAATCAAAATGCAGATGCCCGAACTCTCCGAAGGCCAGGCTTTCCGAAAACTGCCTTCCTATGGTAATCAGAAGGTTGACATGAAAATCGAGGACCAGTTGTCTGAGTTTTTGCTCCAGTGCACTTTTTTCAATCCGTATTTCCTCCAGATCGCTTACAATCAAACAAAGATTTTGTTCACCCCGCCTTTGAAGCCGTGCAAATTGCAGTGCCGCTTCCAGGCCGGCCAGGTCGTTGGTATAGCTGTCGTCTATCAGTTGGTTTCCTGCCATGCCTTCCTTCAGGCTCAGGCGCATTCGGGGCAGGCTCAGCATGGGCAAAACCCCTTGAATTTCTGCTGAAGTTAGCCCCAGAAAAAGGGACATAGAAATGACATTGCCAAGGTTTTCTTCTGAGGCCACATCGGTAAAGGGCAATTCAAAATCGCACACATCATCTTGAAAATGAAGTGTATATAGATTTCCTTTCTGATGGGTCCAATGCCAGGTGAGCAGACGGGTATTCGGCAGGAGGGAGGGCAGCCAGGATTTATGCTTTTCGAAAAGCGAGTGCGAAAGCAGCACATGCTTTGCCTCCCGGAAGAGCAGGCATTTCTCTTTAAATTTTTCTTCTTCAGCAGCAAATCCTTCAGCATGTGCCGGACCCAGGCTGGTGAGAATGCCAAGGTCGGGACGGATGATGGCCTGCAGTTTCTCCATTTCGCCGGAGCGGGAAACCCCGGCTTCAAAAATACCGAGGTCATGGCCCGGACTCAGATTCCAGACCGAGATGGGAACACCGATTTGGGAATTGAAGCTTTTGGGGCTCTTACAGATGAAAAACCGGTGACCCAGCACCTGAGAAAGCCATTCTTTTACAATGGTTTTGCCGTTGCTGCCTGTTATTCCTACCACAGGACCGGAAAATTCTTTTCTTTTTGCGGCCGCTACTTTCTGCAGGGCGGCCACCGCATCTTCTACTAAAATCCAATGTTGTTTGCCTGATTGCGAGAGCCTTTCGGCCCATGCAGGGTCTGAAACGACCCAGTACTTTACTCCTTTTTCTTCTGCACGGGGAATGTATATATGCCCATCGGCACGCTCGGATGTGATGGCAAAGAAAACACCGCCTGAACCATTGGAAATGAGCCTGCTGTCGTAAAAAAGGGAATGAACTTCCATGTCTTCGCCCGGGGGCGAACATTGGGCTCCGGGGAAAAGGGCAACCAGGTCAGAGAAGTTCATTTACAGGTTGTTATGGTTTTTTGGGATTACTTGATGGTGGCGCCTTCTCCCGCTTTGGGTAGGGGAGATACAAAACGCAAAGCCCCGGTTTCGGGGTCTTCGGCCATCAGAATCATGCCTTCCGAAACGATGCCACGCAGTTTCCTCGGCTGCAGATTGGCCAGATAAGAAACCTGCTGCCCGATGATGTTTTCGGGTTCATAGTGCAGAGCAATTCCACTCACCACGGTGCGGTGGTATCCATTGCCCAGGTCGAGTTTCAGTTTCAGCAATTTGTCGGCTCCCTGTACTTTTTCGGCCTCCAGGATGGTGGCCACCCGAATGTCCATGGCCTGAAATTGCTCAAAACTGATATCAGGTTTGATGGGGATGACTGGCTGTGCCGGTGCTGCTTCCGGCTTTTGCTGTCCGTGAAGTTTTTCGAGTTGATTTTCAATCATGCTGTCCTCTATTTTTTGAAACAATATGGGAAAAACCTCCAGCTGCGTTCCTTCGGGAATGAGTTGGGTGCTTCCCAGTTCTTTCCATTTAATTTCTTCTGTATGAATAAGTTGTTGAATTTTTTTTGCTGTAAAAGGCAAAAAAGGCTCCATCAGAACCGACAAGTTCGCCACCACCTGAAGCGACAAATTGAGGATGGTATGCGTGCGGGCCGTATCGGTTTTCACGGTTTTCCATGGCTCAGTATCGGCCATGTATTTGTTGCCTGCCCGGGCCAGATTCATGGCTTCGGCCAGGGCTGCTTTAAAACGGAATTGCTCCAGGTGCTCCGATACCTGTCGGGGAATGTTGCGAAGGGCCTCCAGAATTTCCTTTTCACTTTCGCCGGATTCTCCTGCAGCAGGTACCTTTCCCTCGCAAAATTTATGGGTAAGGACAGCCGCCCGGTTTACAAAATTGCCCAGAATATCAGCAAGTTCGTTGTTGTACCGGGCCTGAAAATCTCTCCATGTAAATTCGGCATCCTTGTTTTCGGGCATGTTGCTGCACAGGTAATAGCGCAGGGCATCGGGTTTGCCCGGAAAATCGGCCAGATACTGCTGCATTTCCACCGACCAGGCCCGGCTTGTGCTCATTTTGTCGCCCTCCAGATTCAAAAATTCATTGGCCGGCACATTGTCGGGCAAAATAAATCCGCCGTATGCTTTGAGCATGGCAGGGAAAATGATGCAATGAAAAACAATGTTGTCCTTGCCGATAAAATGAATGAGCCGTGTATCTTCGCTTTTCCACCATTTTTCCCAGTCTTCTCCCCGGTCTTTGGCCCATTGCCTGGTGGCCGAAATATATCCGATGGGCGCATCAAACCACACATACAGCACTTTGCCTTTGGCTTCTTCCAGGGGTACCTGCACCCCCCAGTCCAGATCGCGTGTGACGGCACGGGGCTGCAAACCGCTGTCAATCCATGATTTGCACTGGCCATAAACGGTTGGTTTCCAGTCTTTTTCATGTGTTTTCAAAATCCAGTCCCGAAGCCAGGGCTCAAATTCGTTCAGGGGCAGGTACCAGTGTTTGGTAGGTTTCAGAACGGGCTGGCTGCCCGATAGGGTGGAATGCGGCCGGATCAGTTCTTTGGGAGAAAGGGAAGATCCGCACTTTTCACATTGATCGCCATAGGCATCCGGATTTCCGCATACCGGGCAAGTCCCTTTGATGTAGCGGTCGGCCAGAAAAACCCCGGCTTCTTCGTCGAAATATTGCTCTGAAAAATCTTCCCGGAGCCAGCCTTTGTTGTAAAGTGTGGTAAAAAAATCTTGGGCCGTTTCATGGTGAATGGGTTCTGAGGTCCGGTGGTAGATGTCGAATTCTATGCCCAGCTCATGAAAGCAGGTTTTGAGCAACTCATGGTATTGGTCAACAATGGCCCGAGGGGTGGTTTTTTCTTTTATGGCCTGAATGGTGATGGCTGCACCATGTTCGTCGCTGCCGCAGATAAAGGCAACCTCCTCATCCTTAAGGCGTTTGTGCCGTACATATATGTCGGCAGGCAAATAGGCTCCGGCTAAATGGCCAATATGCTTGGGGCCATTGGCGTAGGGGAGGGCTGCGGTTACCAGGGTTCGGGCAAATTTTTTCTCGGCCATTCTTAAAATATCAGGGCCGCAAATTTGCCAAAAAGCCAGCGGATTCCTAACCCACCGAAACGGCTTTGATGTTGCAGAATTCCTGCAAACCAAACTCCGACAATTCGCGGCCGTAGCCCGATGCTTTAACCCCTCCGAAAGGAAGACCGGGTTTGGAGCGCACCATCGCATTGATGGTTACCGTGCCGCAGTCGAATTCAAGGGCCATTTTTTCTGCTTTCTCCACATCGGCCGTGTAGATGCTGGCACCCAGTCCAAAGCGGGTTTGGTTGGCCAGAAACAACATTTCTTCTTCTTCCGAAAACACCGAAACGGAAGCCACCGGGCCGAATACTTCTTCATCGAAGCAGGCCATGCCGGGCTGTGCACCGCACAGGATATGGGGTAAAAAGAAGAATCCGGTTTCGGTTTTTTCTTCCATTTTGTAGTACAGGCGGGCACCCTGCTGCAGAGACCGGGCCACTTGTTCTTTCAGATTATGCCGCAGGTCTTCTCTGGCCTGCGGACCCAGAAGTGTTTCATTTTCAAGGGGATTTCCGGGTTTGAAGTTTGATATTTCGGCCCTGAACAATTCCAAAAAGTCGGCTTCCACACTTTGATGGACCAAAAAGCGCTTGGCGGCAATGCAGCTTTGCCCGTTGTTGATCAGCCGTGCTTTTGCTGCCATACCGGCTGCGAAAGCCAAATCGGCATCGGGCATCACCACAAAAGGGTCGCTGCCGCCCAGTTCGAGAACGCATTTTTTCAGGTATTTTCCTGCCAGTGCAGCCATCGAACGCCCTGCTCTTTCGCTCCCTGTCAGAGAAACCGCTGCCACCGCTTCCGAAGATACCAATTGCTCCAGACCCTCAGCAGGCATGATGAAATTTTCGAAAACCCCTTCGGGAAAGCCCGCCTTCCGGAACAGGTCCTCAATCAATAAGGAATAGCGAAATACATTGGGGGCATGCTTAAGCAGGATGACATTGCCCACGCACAGGGCAGGCACCGCTGCCCGCAGGACCTGCCAGAGGGGAAAATTCCAGGGCATCACCAGCAAAATTCCCCCCAAAGGCTGAAAAAGGATTTTTGAAGACCGGGCATCGGAAACTACGGACCGGGCCTGAAGCCATTCGGGACTTTTTTCGATGAAAAAACGGATTCCCGTTGCGCATTTGCTTACCTCTGCCCGGGCTTCCGCAATGGTTTTTCCCATTTCTTCCGACATAGCCGCCGAAAGGAATTCAGTCACTTTTTCAATTTCCCCGGCCAAATTTTCAAGAAAAGAGAGCCGCTTTTCCAGGCTTATTTTTCTCCAAAGTGAGAATGCCAGCCGGGATTTTTCCAGCTTTTTTTCTGCATCCTTTTCTGTAATAGATTGAAATTCAGCAATTTTCTTTTCGGTGTATGGATTGGTGCTTTCAAATATCATGCGCAGAGGTATCCTTTTGGTGTCATCCGGGGCTACCGGAAATCAGGTGGCGAAATAGCCGGCAAAGGTAAGGCTGTCCGCCCGAAGGCGAAAAGTTTAACAGACCCCGCCGGGCTGAAGGCCTTAATTTTCGGTGATAAACTTTTGTAAATCATCGGTTTGTTTTTCCAGAACCTTGATGAAGCGGTTCCGGATTTTTTCGGCTGTCCGGCTGATGAGGGTACTCTTGGCCAACAGATTTTGCATCCAGGCTTCATTCTGTTCGTTGAAAGCCCGGCTTCCGGTGCTCATGTAGCAAAAAGTATTGTAGCCCAGAAAAGTAGTTTTGCGCTCATTGGTTTGAACCAGGACACAATTATTTCCAATCATCAGGTCGCTGACATAGCAGTGAAAGGGGGTTTGGCTCACTGCCCCGCCGGGCCTGATTTTCAATCCCAAATCACACTGCCGCTGTAGATTTTTAATCAATTGCCGGAGTTCTTCCAGCAGTTCCAGGGCATCTTCCCGGCTTTCAAACAGGCCGGCTTCCCAGTAAAATTTTATCTGCTTCAGGGTGCTGCCCATGGTTTCTTCGGTCCAAATTTCAGTGCTCTCTACCTCGGCGTAGGCCAGACTGGCCTTGTTGGCGAGTTCGGACAGTTCCGGGTCGGAATAAGAAATACGAAAGCGAAGGCCCTGAAGGTCTTCATGGCTCAGGATGGTTTTTTTCCAATAGAAAAATTTGAAAGAACTGAGCTTTTCGAAGGCGTAAAGGTGAAAAAGGGGAATGTCTTCTGCGGCGTAAAAAATCTTTCGCTGCCCGAAATGGGAGATAGATTTGATGCTGCCCAAAAAGTGACTGAGAAACTGTTTGAAATCTGCAGCCGTATTGCCCGGCGGCAAGTACCTGAAAGACACCACATGGGTGAGCATATCGTTGAGCAATTCCAGGGGCACCTCAAAATGCCGGCAAAGGGCTACCGTTTCGTCCAGACTGAAGGCTGTTTCGCAGCGCAGGCGACGGTAAGCACTGTCGGTACTCACCCCGAGCAGGGTGCTGAGTTCGTGGGGCAGGGAAATATTTTGGGGCACCTGCTGCCGGATAATTTCCACCAGCCGGGCCTGAAAGGGCAGATTCATTGTGTAAAGTTATTTGAACAGCGGCATTCGCAGACAATTTATTGAAAAATGCTGCCCGGATGGCTTCCGATCGGGCCCTGCAGGAACATAAAACAGGGGTATATTCAAGGGTTGAATCACATAACAGATTGGTAGTTAACTTTTTCTTCCCAGTACCCTTAAGCGGCTTACACCTCCGTCGGGAAAAATATTGAGGCGTATGTGGGAAAAAATCCGGTTTTTCATAGCACTTTCAAATTGGTGGATGGTATCGGCCTGCAATTTCGATTCCGGCAATACCGTTTCCCATTGCACGCCTTCACCGGTAAGGGTATCATCCCTATCGCTCAGGCAAGCTTCTATGCTGCAGCGGTCCGGGTAGTTGCCTTTGAAGTGGGCGGTATCTACCTGAAATTCATGCACATATCCGGGTGTAGCCAATTTCAAAATGACCCAGTCGCGGTTGTTCGGGGTGCGGTTTCTTTTGGTTTCCCAACCGTCGCCCATATTGATTCCCCTGCCCGGCATTATCAGATTGCCCATGGCCGAAAAAAACATATCGTTGCATGCCAGGGCTTTGCCTCCGTGCAGGGCAGCCGCCAAATCCAGAACGGTATCCTGCTTTACATGGTCCCATTGCTTGAAAACCTCGCCATACACCTTCAGCCTGGCCACCCCTCCGTCGGGATAGATGTGCAGGCGGATGTGCGAGAAAATTCCTTCATGGCCAATGGAATAAAAGTTTTGAGAACCCGGGTCCAGGGGCGATTTGGGTAAAATTTCAACCCAGTTGATGCCGTTTTCCCAATCGGCAACCGATGCATTTTCAGGAAGCAGTGCGGCCTCAATGGAGGCATGAGGCGGATGATTGCCCAGAAAAAAATGGGTGTCGATGTCTATACCTTTTATCTTTCCGGTGGTGGCCAGTTGCACTACAGCCCAGTCGTGGCCGGGTACCCGCTTGCGGCGGCTTTCCCAGCCGTCCATCCATTTGCCGCGGTCGGTGTATTTGTCAGCAATAAATATGCCCCGACCCGGTTTGATCAGGTTTTCTTTTTCAGCAAAAAAATCATCTGTAGCAAAGAGGACTTTACCCCCCAGCCGATCTGCTGCCAGGTCGGTGAGTTGGGTGAAAGCAGGTGATGTTTTGATGATTTCGCTTACGCTTGTCTGAGCCATATTCCTTGTGGTGATGAAGTAATTTTTTGTTGGTAATACACCTGATTCCCTGCCAGATAGGTGCTTAAAACTCTGCCGGTCAGCCTTTTGCCGGTGTAGGGGCTGAATTTGTGCCGGAAGAGCAGATCTTCCTCTTGGGGCACAAAGGTTTCTTCCGGATTCCAGACCACCAGGTCGGCATCGTAGCCGGTCTTGATTTTTCCCTTTTTGTAGTCCACTTTCAGAAAACGGGCAGGATTTTCGGTGAGCAAAGGAATAAATTTTTCAATTGAAATCTCATCCCGGAGGGCAGTCCAGGAAGCGGAAAGCAAAAACTGTATTCCCGCAATTCCACCCCAGGCTTTGGCCAGATTGCCGCTTTCCAGTTCTTTGATTTCAGGCGGCGCCGGAGAGTGGTCGGTGGCAATGAAATCGAGAATGCCGTTTTTCAGGGCCTTTTTAAGCAAAAGGTTGTTTTCTTTTTCTCGTATGGGGGGTGCGCATTTGTACAGGGTATTGCCGTCGGGTATGGTCTCGGCATCAAAAAGCAGGTATTGCGGACAGGTTTCTGCGGTGATTTTCAATCCTTTCTCTTTGGCTTTCTGAATCAAAATCAGGGCTTCGGCCGAAGAAACATGGACAATATGTACGGGACAATTGAATTTTTCTGAAAGCTCAATCATCAGGGCCACAGCATCATTTTCCCATTTTTTGGGCCGGCTTTCCAGGTAGGCCATGTAGCTTTTGGGGTTCATAATGAGGGCGGAGGATTCTTCTTTATCGGGAAATTCGCAATGCGCCAGCAAGGGCAATCCGAACTTGTCCAGCACGGGCATGGCTTCCTCCAGGTCCTGTCGGCTTACATTGGGAAAATCGTCGATGCCGGAGTGTACCAAAAAGCACTTGAAGCCCAAAACTCCGGCTTTTGCAAGACCGGCCAGTTCACCGGAGTTGCCGGGTATCACCCCGCCATAAAATCCAACATGGCAATGCAGTTTGCCCTTTGCTGCTTCCACTTTGGCTTCCAGGTCTTTGACCGAAACGGTTACCGGGCTGGAATTCAGGGGCATATCCACTACCGAAGTTGTTCCTCCGGCCAAAGCCGCCCGGGTCGCAGTTTCAAAGCCTTCCCAGTCGGTGCGGCCCGGTTCATTGATGTGCACATGGGCATCCAGACATCCGGGCATGATGACTGCATTGCCGAAATCTATGGCATCAGGCTGTTTTTCGGGAACAATTTCTGTGATTTTTCCTTCTGTGGCTGAGATACTGGCAGGCATCAACCTGCCCTCCAGAAAGCACCTTTGCGAATATATTTTTAAACTTCCCTTGTTGTCCTTGTCCATTTTTTGATAAAAAAGTAAAGTTAGCAAGTCTTATGCCGGAGCAAAACTATTTTGAGTTTTCGTTCATGTAAGCTTATGGTATTCAAGTGGTTGTCAGACTTCAGCGACCGGATTTTTTTGAAAGTACTTGCACACAGGTTGCAGACCGCAGGTCCCGCATTTGGGTTTTCGGGCCAGGCAGACATAGCGGCCGTGCAGAATCAGCCAATGGTGCGCTTTGGGAATGACAGATTTGGGCAGATGACGGTACAAATCCATTTCTACAGAAAGGGGCGTTTTGGAAGTGCTTTTGGCCAAACCAATCCTCCGGCTCACCCTGAATACATGGGTATCGACCGCCATCGTCGGTTGTTCGAATACTACCGAAGCGATTACATTGGCGGTTTTTCTGCCCACACCGGGCAGGCGAACCAATTCTTCCACTGTACCGGGTACCTGAGAATCAAATTGTTCTACCAGCATTTTGGCCATGCCCATCAGGTGTTTGGCTTTGTTGTTGGGGTAGGAAATGCTTTTAATCAGGGCAAAGACTTCGTCAAATTCTGCTTGCGAGAGCGATGCCGCATCCGGAAAATGCCGGAATAGTTCCGGTGTCACCATGTTCACCCGCTTGTCGGTGCACTGGGCTGAAAGAATGACCGCCACCAGCAATTGAAATGGATTATTATATTCCAGCTCGGTTTCAGCCACCGGCATTTCTTTTGTAAAGTATTCAATTACAAATTGATATCTTTCTTTTGTCTTCATTTCAGTACATAAAAATCTGCTTTGCAATCAAATTGAATTTTACCATTCCAAACCAAAAAAATGAGAACTGTTCAAGGCCTTCAACCGGGTAAATCTTCCGAAACCGGAAGGAAAGTGTTTTTTTTTGCAGTCCTGAGATTAGAAAATAGCCTTTTAAGTACCGGAAATTTGGTTTTTTGGAAATTAACACAAACCTTTGCCTTCATAAAACATAAGTTTTATTTTTGGGTTGAAAAGTGAAAGAAAAGGCCTTTGCCAATTGGTAAAGGCTTTTTTATTTACAGACAGCTTTTGAATCTGATTCTCAAATAATTCCTGAAAATTTTTTTGCGAAACCGTTCTGCACTGCCCTTAATCATCTGAATTGCGTGAAAGAAAACCTTTCAAATTGCCATAAAATTTTGAAACAGGGTCTGTTCCTTTGGATGGTGAAGAAAAACCTTCTGTTCCTCTTCTTTCTTATCCTTTCCTTTTCCCCGGTTTGGGCGGGAAAAGAACGTATTCCCAAACCAAAGCACCTTTTCGCAGGGCTGAATATGGTGGCCTACAAAGGCTCTCTGCAGGATTCGTACAAAAGATGGACTCCGGCCCTTCAGGCAGGATTGTCTGTGGGGGTGAGAAAAAACATGAATCTGACTTTTGGCCTGACTATTGGTCAGGTAATAGGGGAGGACAGGAGTTACCGACTTCCTGCTACCGCAGATGCCTCGCTCAGCCCGGTGAATCGGTTTAAGACAAATTTCATTTCTCTTGGCGCCGAATTTCAGTTTAAAGCATTGGAATACAAAGGATTTAAGCTTTTTGGGAGTTTAGGTTTGGGCTTGTTCAATTTCAGTCCGAAGGATTTTGAGGGCAACGAGCTGGTAAACCGTACCCGAACCCGGAACCGATCAGAAGATTATGGGCAAAATGCCATTCAGTTTCCGATCCAAATGGTAGCGCAATATTGGTTTAACCCTAAGCTGGGCATTGGTTTTCAGGGTGGTTGGCTGAATGTGAATTCCCGCTACCTGGACAATATGGATAAACTGGCCAACAACTCCCGGGGCGATAATGTGGCCGTATTCCGGTTTCAGGTTCTCGCCGGGCTATAGGCATTTACATTTTTTCTTAGGTATCTTATGGAGCATTGTTTTCCGGGATTATGCCTTATGTTACCGCATTGTTACCAAAAGATTAATTCTTCATACGAACAAGGTTCCGGGATAACACGGGTTTAATTTTGCCAATTGAAATCAAGGAATTCTTGACAGATACTGAATTAACAAGCGAAAGCATATGGAACCGGCAATGGGTAAAATGGGCGCAGATATTGCTTTCTTTGGTCATCCTTTTTCTTTTTCTGATTTCACTGGAACTCATCGCTACCTCGGGCAAACTTCTGGGTTCTGAATTTACAGAAGGCATCATCCATACCACTTCCCTTCCCATAGTTTCCCTGTTTATCGGCCTTTTGGCTACCGCCCTCATCCACAGCTCCAGTACCGTTACTTCCACCATGGTGGTGTTGGTGGCGGCCGGAATCATCAAACTCGAAACAGCCGTTTATCTGATGATGGGCTCCAACATCGGAACCTCCATTACAGGCCTGATGGTGGCATTTGGCAATCTCGGGAGTCCGAAAGCCTTCAGGCGGGGCTTTATGGCAGGCAGCAGCCATGCGGTTTTCAATATTTTGTCGGCCTTGATTTTTTTTCCCCTCGAGTATTACTGGAAAATTTTGAGCCGTACCAGCGATTATCTGGCTGCTCACATGGTAAATGCCGGAGTCGTGGGTGCAAGTTGGTTTTCTTTCCACGACAAAATTATTGCTCCCATAGCCGCATGGTTGCCCCGGCTCGTACAAGTTCAGCCCCTTGTTATTCTTTTTTGCTCCCTGGTGCTGCTGTTCATGAGTATTTATGCCCTCACGCTGATTTTCAAGTATTTAATGCTTCGGGGTAACGGCGGAAAGCGCTTGAAAAACTGGCTGGCCAATCCCTTTCGTTCACTGCTAACGGGCATCGGTACCACTGCGGCCATTCATTCATCCAGTGTCACCACCTCTTTTTGTGTAATGATTGCGGCTACCGACAAGGTCTCGCCCAAAAAAATGTTTCCCTACATCATGGGTGCCAATGTGGGCACTACGGTAACCGCACTGATGGCGGCCATAGGCCGTTCGGAGGTCGCCATTGCAGTTGCATTGGCCCACTTTTTATTCAATCTTTTCGGCGTTCTGATTTTTTATCCTTTTCCGGTATTCAGAAATATTCCTGTGGTAGTGGCCCGCTGGACAGCCAATAAGGCGCACCACAATCTGGCGTTTGCCTTCGCCTATCTTACCCTCATTTTCTTTGCTATTCCTTTTCTGGTGATTTTTTTGGCCGAGAAGCTGTAAGCTGTAGAAATGTAAATCATGGGTGTCTTGTCGTTTATGGCATCCATGAAAAGGGCCGATTTTTTTCATTTGCCTGTTCAGGTATTACAAGCTCAAACTGGCCGAAAACTTCAAAGCCAAATTGTTGAGGTATCCCGGCAGCGAATAGGGGCCATAGCGGACAAAAAAGCCTCCCCCAATACCCAAATTGACTCCCGTAAGGGGAATCATGAACAAGTCGTTCAGAAAAAGGCCGCTCTCGTAGTATCCTTTGGGCATTCCTTTCAGTTCCAATTGCTGGTGGTTGCCCGGATTTACCAGCCTGCCCCAGCCCATGTTGTGCAACAGGGTAAAGTAGGGCCGGTAGGGTAAATTAGATATCTGAATTTTTGAAAATTTGTGTGAAAAGAAGACATGCACAAAACTGTTGTTCACAAATTCGCCGTAGCGCATAGTTTCAAAACTGTTGAAGGAAAGAAGCGAAATGTCTCTGAATGAGGCCCTTGCCGCAAACAGAAGGGAAAAGGGCACATCGGGATCCATCACCCCGCCCAACACCTGGATGCCCGTTTCCCCTAGCCCGGCAATCCGCCGTGTCCATTGCACTTTCGATTCCAGGCGGCTGAAGGCGTAAGAGCCTGGCATGGAACCTTTTATGCCTCTGGTAAACTGGAGCCAGAAGGCAGGATAAGGACTTCCGAGCGAAAATCTTTCTTCTCCAAAGCGGGCAAATTGCTCTCCCGGCGCCCAGTGCAGGCTGAATTTGACCTCGCCCACGCCAAATTGATTTTTATCCGGGGCAAGGGCAAAACGGTAGCCAAACAAATGGGTCCTTTCGCCCAGATTCAGGGCCAGCCTCGACATCAGGTTCCGGCGGATACGATGCTGAAAACCAGCCTCAAACAATACCAGTTTATCGAATCTCGGAATCCGGATAGACCGAAGTTGCTCCGTGGGATACTGCAGTTTGTTGAATGCAAACTGATGAATTCCCGGCTCGGCCAAATCATGTTGAAACTGAAAATTTAATGCCGAAATTTTGTTGAGGTTATATTGGTAGTTGAGGCCGTATTTCCAGCGCTCATCGCCCAGTCCGTAGGCAAAATAACCACCGGTTTGGTGTCGTGCCGACCATTTTTCGGTGGTTTGCAGCCCAAGCCCCAAGCGGACACCTTCCACATCGTTCACGGTGATGGCCCTGCGGAATACCAGGTCGACCTTGCCGAAGGGGATGCGGCCCAAAGCCAGTTTTTGCCCGAAATTGATGAAGCGGTCTACCCCTTCCAGCGAGCCGGCCTCCTCGTAAAATGAATAGGTGTTTTTGTCTTTTTCGCTCAGTTTTTCCTGCCTCAGTCTGGGTGGAAATTCGGTTTCCTTTAAAAGAGAATCCCTTTGAAAGTCAAAGATGACTTCGTCAAACTCGTCTTTTCTTTCTTTGTCAAGGGATTGAAAATTAAAGATATAGGTCTTGCTGCTGGCCTCTATCGGTATTTTCAGAGCACCCAGACGGTCCCGCTGGTAGGTGGTTTTGATTTGGGAAGGAAACCATCTGCCGGAGGGCAAAAGACTGCATTCCTGGAGCAGACTGAAGGTGCTTTCGCGGTCAAATGCCGGCCACATCTGAAAGCCCATCACCCCGGCCGGCTTGTTGGCTATGTACAGAAATCCTTGGAGCAACTCCTTGTTCCGCACCGAGCGGGGATTGAATTTTACTACATAAATGGTTTGCGAATCGGTTCGGATACTGTCCTGCAGGAAAAAAATGTAGCGTTTGAAGGGCCTTTTCCCTAAAGGAGAAAGGTATTTTTTGGAGCCAATCCGCAGGAAAGGCTGGTACACGCTCAGGGGCTCAAAGCCCGAAACCAGAGACAAGGCAGGGGGGCGGTTGATGCCGGAAACTTTGGAGGTCTGCACCACTTCTTTTTGTTCAAAGGGAGCCCGAAACCGCCGGATGCTGGCAGATTCCATCAGCAGGATGTGGTGGTCGCTGCCGAAGCGGGTCATCCTTCCTTTGCCAAAGAGGGCAATCAGATTTTCGAGGTAAAGTTTAAGGCTGGAAATATACTGCGTGGTGATAACCAGCTTATTGTAGCTCTGGTATTGAAAATCCCGCTCTTGGTCAGGGTCTGCTGTTTCCCTGTTTTTCCAAAGATTCCGAATCAGGTTTCGGGTTTTGGGATGGGTATAGGTTTGAAAGGTAAAGGGATGGGCGAAATACAAATATGCCCTGGCCGAATCGCCCTCTTCGGGAAAAACATCGGCTTCCAGATAAGAATAGGCTTTCACCTGAATGCGTCGGTTGTCTGCGGGGACTTTGAGCGAAAAAATGCCTTCCATATCGCCCATGGCCTGAATTTTTCCCCCGTCGGCCAGCACAATCGGAAACGGAATGGGTTTCCCTGTGGCAGCGTCCCGGGCAAAACCATGCAGCCAGTGGTCCTGGGCCTGCGCCGAAAGGGCGAGACAAAAGACCAGCCATGCGCTGAGATGGCCGGTAAAAATGTACGAAAACTTGATTTTCAGGGCCTAACGAATGATGTACAATTTGCCGAATCCCTTGGTAAAGGTATGGTCGGCGGCAGTTTCACGATTCGCAAAGGTAGAAGGGTCTTTCATTACCACACGATACAAATACACGCCATTGGCCAGGCGGTCGCCAAACTCATCGGTTCCGTTCCAGCGGTAAGAGGTAATGTTGTTGCCAATCCGCAGGGGACCCAGCTCGGCTGCTTCAATTTCACGGACCACCTTCCCGCTGATGGTCATAATCTGGATTTTAAAATCTCCGGGTATTTCGCCTGTCACAGTAAACACCCACTGGCAGGAGGTGGAAAAAGGATTGGGATACGGATAAAAATGGGTAATGGTCTTTTGGTCCGATACCTGAAAATCAATCTGATAAAATTGGGAGCCGGATTCATTTCCTTTCACATCGGCGCCCTGAACAGCCAGTCGGTAGCTGCCGTTTTCCAGCTTTTCGGGCCGGTATTCAATCCTGAAAAAATTGTCCTGCCCGGCCGGAAAAACTTTGATGCGGGGCGAGTTCAGCGGAATTCTTTCCTGCAGGCATCCGGTGCAGGGGCGATTCAGCAGCAGGACGATACCG
The DNA here is from genome assembly GCA_947459175.1 of Hymenobacteraceae bacterium. Classification (GTDB taxonomy): domain Bacteria; phylum Bacteroidota; class Bacteroidia; order Cytophagales; family Flexibacteraceae; genus CAMDMI01. Next base: position 19,336 of record CANHCT010000009.1, on the reverse strand, counting down.
GAGGTATCCTTTTTAATCAAAAATTTGTTTTCATCCTTGAGGGTCACAGAAATGAGGGGCATGTTGGATACAAAATCACCGTTCATGATTTTGACACCATCGAAGGTGACATCGAGCAGAGGCTGGATTTTGTCTTCTTTCACATTGAAGCTCAGATTCAGGGCATTGTTTTCATAATATTCTTCAGCCTGGAGCCTTGGATTCACCTGGCAAAGCAGATTGTTGATTCCGCCTTTTCCGATGGTGGAGATACCGGGAAAATCGAATTGAACGGTTTGGCCGGGAACAATTTTACCCAGATTTTGCCACTGCGTCGGGCTGCTGTTGAGGTTGAACTTTACCTTTACCGAATCCGAAAATGCCTTGTCCGATATGTTGGTAAAGGCAAAGCGATACTTCACTGAGTCGCCTTCCTGCAGATCGGCCCTCTTGTATTCATCGGGCGGGAAAACGGAGGTATTGATGGCCCCTTCCGGTACTCCTTCATAAGTTACCATCCAGCGCTTCAGAAAGGCCGGGGTGAAATCAGCCGAATCCTGAATGTTGGCCTCCAGTTGCAGATAGGGAAAGGTATCGGCCGGAATGGTGCTCAGGTCAAACGGAAAGGCAGGCACTTGCCTCACCAGCACCGAATCGCTTCCGTCGAACCGGATGCCTTTCACCGAAAGCCGTACTTTGTCTCTGTCTGTCAGTATATTGGTGAAGCGATTGTACAAATTGTACCAGCCGGCGGAGGGGCCGATTTTGGAAGATGTGATGGTGCCGGAGGCACAACCGGTGGTTATGGTTTTTTTCAGACTGAGTATTTGCCGGTTGAAGGGGGTACCGTTGTTTTGGGGCAATATCACTGTGGCTTCACCCGGACTTGGATTTTTTGTTTTCTTGCCTACAATAATAAAAGGATTTCCGGGCTGCAGATTGTTGATAACTTCAGGGGCCACCCCGATGTAGGGCAGGTAGGGTGCTGCAGCTTGTTTAAATGTGTTGAAATTGACCAGAGAGTCAACCGGAAATAGGATGACATAATCGCCTTCCTGTGCAAAATCACGGATGTACGAATCTATGTAGGATAGGGAATTGTACCAGGGAAAATCCAAAAAAGCGTTGACCGAAAAGGGTATTTTCCCACATCCGGTAAAATACCATGAATTGGGATTTGTATCAAATGCCCAAAACCGGGGCTTCAGGTTACACCTGTCCAAAACTATTCCGCAGACACGGGGAACTCCGATTTGAAAACAATCGGATGTGCCAATGGTACCGGTCAGAACCGAGACGCCATTTATTATGCCGGAGTAGAATTTTGGGCCCTGCCAACTCCCTCCTGAAATCTGCAGGTCGATTTCGGTACTGACACCGGGAAAGGTCCATGCCCTTTGGTCAAATATTTTCCTGATGCCCAGGTCCTCGGTTTCTCTGAACTGATAGAAATGCGACTGCGCCCAGCCGGAGGTACCGTTTTTGATGTATTCAAAATTCATGTGGAACCATGTGGTATCCGAAGTAATGATCTGATCGGCAAACCTGACACGCCAGAAAAATACCGTGGAGTCGCGGTCAATAGGAAGTAGGTAATTCCATGTACACAGGTTGCCCGCCAAAATGGGAGGAGATTGGGCAAACAGGGGAGAATTGAAGGTCGCCGATGTATCTATTTGAAAAACATACCGCCTGCCGGGTGCAAAAAAATCAGTGGCCTGCACGGTGAGCCGGACATTCCGGCCTGACACGATGCTGTACTTCCTTGGAAATAAGGGCAAAATACTGGCTGCGGGTACAAAAACTTCCAGAATTCCGCGGTTGTTGTTTTCATTCATCTCGTCGGTGGTATTCAGGAAATCGAGTGCCGCTTCTATGCGGTTCATGCCCGAATATACAAAGCCTTCATTCTGAGGTAAATCGAAATAAAATGTATCCAGATAAGAAACCGGTTTTACTTTAAACGCATAAAGCCGGGTTTGCCCGTTCGAAAATCTTCTTGTAATGCCGATGTCCAAGGAATCCCCGTTGTGCCGGCCGAAATTGCTCACCGCCACGCCCAAACGCAGGGTGGGAGAGGAGGCATTCAGGTTTCTCCCTGCAATAAAAACCTCGGCATTGCTCGTTTTGTAATCGGGCTTTTTGGCCCCGAAAATCGGGATAACCGGGTCGCCGTGAAGACAAAACTGCTGCATAAAGGCAGAGTCCAGCCGGGGGTCGGAAGAAAAGGTCAAGAGATACCTTCTCATGGTTTCTTTCTGGATTTCTCCAAAACTTTTGCCGAATTGCAATGAGTCCTGGAAAGCAACCGAGTAGAAAGTACTCATATGCCGCCGGAGCAAAGCCGAAAAACCCTCGTCCGATGCAGCCCAAAAAAGGACTGCCCCTTTGTCGGGCTCAAAAATCCAGTCTTCGTTCATGGAGTAGTTGAGGTCATACACATTCCCCGAAAAGCAGCCGTTGATGATTACCAAAGGATACCGGCCTTTGTTGTTGAAACCCTGCACCGGGTCGGAGGCGCGGCCTACTTCCACATCGGGCGAACTTTGGGAAGAATGTCCAAAAATATTCATCATGGAGATGCCGCTGTTCAATACCTTTTTTACATCCACATACTCCACATTGGCATTGCTGATTTTGTTGTAAACCCCCACTTTAGCCCCCATAAACCGACCGGTAATTCTGTTGGTCATATCGCTTTTTACAATGTTGGCGAAGAAACTCTGCTCTAAAGGAGTGATACCGCCCGAGATGTGAAATACATTTTTCTTCCACAGGTCATTGTAGGGGAAAGCATCGTTTTCCTTTACCTTGTTCAGATAAACCGCCACCTGGGCCGAACTTCTGGCTGCCAGCCTACCCACGGGAAAAGCCATGGTGCGGCCAGGCTCGCCTAAACCCAGTGCAAAGGCATTGTCGGAGGGTGGCACGCCGAAAGTGGGCACCAGATTTTCGGAATTATAATAAGAAGCAAACCGGGTTTTTACCGTCAGTCCTTTTCCTATCAGAAACATGCCTTTCAGAGGAGCATTTTTTTGAAGGAAATATCCGCCTAAATTTCTGATTGCCAGTGGATTGCGATCGCCGTATCCAAAGCGCCGGTACACCTCATCCATTTCCATCAGGAGGACTTTGTATCCCCCGCCCTCCGGTGAGGAGCGGAAATCTGCATAGGCCTGCACCGGATCGGAATAGCCCAAAGCAGGTTTGCGCAGTTTGGGATGCGAAACGATGATATAATTGTACTGCAGCGGATTGAAATTTTGGAAACTTTGCCCTGATACCTGAGCAGCCGATACCACCGTGGCCTGAGGCTGTATCATCAATTCTCTGGCAATCTGCGTATTTTCCACACCGGCCAGATAGGTTCCCCCCAAAAAGCCAACTCCGATCCGAACGGGTTTTTCGGGGTTGGTGATGTCGTATAACTCCGGCAGTGAAGCAATATTCTGGATGCGGATGCGGGAGTAGCTGGCCGGATTGGGATTGAGTTCGAAGCGCTGGTTTACAAACCCATTGGGCATCTGGAAACTGGCCGGATACCTCACCATAGCATAGCCGTTGCAAATATTGGCCTGCCCTTTGGGTTGTACCCAGATGTGGAGGCTGCCACTTTGAAAAAGGCCGAGGGGAATGTTCTTTTTCAGCAGATACGAGCCCGTGCTTAAAAAAGAAAAGGTATCCAGCAGTACAAAATTGGTACTCAGTCGCACTTCACACAGATGGAAGGCATCGGTTCTGCCGTATTGCAAAATTTCAACCGAGGCATCCGGCCCGCCGGTGAATACATTGTTGATTCCGTTTATGCCGGCATAAGAAGAACTCCCGATAATCAGGTTGTCGTTGTAGTTCAGAGAAGAACCGTCTCCGGCCCAGCCTTCTCCCGGAGTAAAGTAGGAGGAGAAGGTAATGTTGCTGCGCAGGCCGCGGCCCATGTTGTAGGCCACATAATTGAACCGGAAGGCTTTTCTCCAGGCATACTCTTCAAAAGGGACAGATGTATTATTGTTCAGGCCATTGTCTTCCACCCTTTTGCCGTCGAGTGAACCGGTGTAGGTGAGGTAATAACAGGCGGTATCACCATAAAGAGCCCTGTGCGGATTCATGGCGCCAAGAGGCCTTTGATACATATCCAGTTCGGAGGCGGCATCGTTCATAAAGCCCACAAAATCTATGAAATCATTGCCGTTCAGAATCTGGTCGGAGCCGGCATTGACACGGATGTCGATTTCCCTGCCCCTTCTGAAGATCTGAAAACCTGCAGGATTCATGGCCGGCAGGTTGCTGAAATATTGCCCGATGAGGCTGGCCGGCAGGCGGTAAATTCCGTCGCGGGCCACCTTGATTTCCACATAGGTTTGTCCAGGCCTTACCCAATCGGTGTAAGACGGCCCATTTTGGGCCATCAAACCCGGAGACAAAGTCAGCATAGAGAGCAGGAGTATGCAAGGCTTTATTAAGGCACTGACTAATTTTTCCTTTCGGTTCAACAGATGCATAATTGGTTTAGAATGAGGCTTTAATGCTAAAAATATGGCTGTACAGGGCCTCCGCCTGATTGCCCAGGTCGGTAATGGCATAGTCGAGACCGAGGCGTTTAAAACGCAAACCGACTCCAAAATTAACCTGATAGGTCCAGTTGTATCCGCCTTCAAAGTTCTTTATTTTTTGCCATCCCGCTGTCCCTGCCCGCACATACACCAGACGGAAGAAACCGGTTTCGAGTCCGAAGCGGGGATCCAGCGAAACGGGCTTGCCGGAGACCAGGGTATTGCGGGGGCCATCGAATGTGAGCACCCCATCGGCAGCAGGCGTGACGGAAATACGGTTTTTCCAGAATTCGAAGGTTCGGGCGATGCCAAGCGACATGGAAGGCAGGGTAATCTCCACCGAACTTACCGGAATGGCGTTGCCGGTTTGGGCAAAAACGCTTTCAAACTCCGTGGTGTTGTAGGTCCATGTATTGAAGGTGGTGGTAATGTCCCGAACCATCAAGGCCATCCTCCATTTTTTTACCCGGTACTGCAAGCCGGCATCCAGACCAAATCCCCAGGCATTGGCAAATTGCCCTGCATTGCGGTAAATAATTTTGAGCGAGCCACCCATCGACAAGCCGGGAAAAAAAACATTTTTTCGGCCATAACTGAAAAACAGAGCATGGTCGGCGGAGGAGAAGGACCGGATGCGCCGGTAATCAATCTGCCCGTTGTCAATCAAAAAGCGGGTATCGGGAATGTCGTCCACTCCAAGCCGGATGAAATTGAGGGCAAAGTGGCTGTTGGAGTCTACCCTTACCGAAAAACCGGCATAATCGTAATTGGCAATACCGGCAAAATAACTGGCATGCATCAGCGAAAAATCGTACTTTTTGGACTGAAATCCCAGCCCTGCCGGGTTCCAGTAGCCGGATGTTACATCCGACACCAAAGCCGTTTGAGCCCCAGACATGGCAATTCCGGCGGCACCTGCGCCGATGCTCAAAAACTCATTGGAGTATTTGGGTGCCCTCCATTGGCAAAAAACAGGGTTTAGCAGGTAAAAAAATACGGGTATCAACCCGGACAGTTTATGCTTCATGCATTTACACCTTACAAAAATAGCAGATAACCCGGCCCGAACCAATCCAAAAATCTCCGGCAAGCCGGGATGTAATCTTTTTGGAAAAATCGTTGCAGGGCCAAAATTTTGATTTCATCTTGCCCTTGATTTAAAGGCTTGATTTATTGGCTGTGCAGTTCCGGATTTTCCTTCTTCTTTTCGGTTTCTTTTTCCATTTTTCACACCACATAAAAGCGGGAAATGATGGTTTTGTTTTTGGCCCGAGGGCCCTGGCAACAGGGGGTTCCGGGCTCCTGCATGCCGATTACTGGTCGCTGCGCAACAATCCAGGCTCCCTGAGTAGGATAGAAAAATCGGGTGCTGCAGTTTGCTTTGAAAATCGCTACAACCTTCAGGCCCTCAATCAGATGGCTTTTGGTTCGGCTTTTGTCACCCGAAATTTGGGCACCTTCGGGTTCAGTGCGCTGCGCTTTGGTTCGGGCCTGTTCAATCAAACCAGGGCTGGAATGGGATGGGCCAAAACTCTCGGACTGGCTTCTCTGGGTGCAGAAGCCCAGTGGTATCAGGTGGCCGCCGCCGGTTTTCCTGCCCGCCACCACTTTTTGCTCAACTTCGGCGGACTCGCCTACCTTACACCCAAAATCCATTTTGCTGCTTCCATTTCCAATATTCTGCAAAGCAAAGCCTCTGATTTTCAAGATGAAAAACTGCCCACCATCGCCAGAGCCGGACTCTCCTTTATGCCCAACTCGAAGGTGAAACTGCTGGCTGAGGTTCAGAAAGATCTCGATTTTGAGGCCATTTATAAACTGGGTATCGAATACGAGATATCAGAAAAAATATGGCTTCGGACCGGCTTTTCTTCTCAAATCGAACAGGTTTCCGGTGGCGCAGGCTTCGAATGGCGAAACATGGTGCTCGACTACGGTGTCGCCCGTCATCCGCTGCTCGGTTGGACCCATGCCCTGGGTATTTCCCTGCGTTGGGGAAAAATAAAGGCTGAATCAACACCCGAAAAATAGTCAGGCTGCTCCCATGCGGAAATGTATTCTTCTGTTTATCATCTTGTTGTGGGCCGCAAGGGCAGGAGCCCAAACCTACAAAAGGCCGGAGATAGATGTGGAGGATTTCATTGAGCAATTGTTTAATCTGCAAAGCAGCGATGTCAATTACGAAGACTTGTACGAACAACTGCTGCTCATGTATGCAAATCCCCTTGATCTCAATTCAGCCAGCCCCGATGAGTTGAGAAATACGATGATCCTGAGTGAAGAACAAATCCAGGCCTTTTTGCTTTACCGGCAGAAAAACGGAAAACTCCTGTCGGTTTACGAACTTCAGGCTGTTCCGGGTTTTGACCTGAAAACCATTTATGCACTCATGCCCTTTGCCGAGGTGTCTGAAACTCCCCTTAACCAGGACAACCGCGGCCTGCTCAGGCGAATGCTGGAAGAGCCCAACAATAGCCTCATCATGCGCTGGGGCCGAACCCTGGAAGAGCAAAAAGGATACACAAGCGCCATTCCCGATGCACAGGGCAATCTGCCTGCCCGCTACCTCGGCGACCCGGGGAAGCTGTTTGTCCGCTACCGGCTGAGTCACACAAAAGATTTCAGTGTGGGATTTACCGCTGAAAAGGATCCGGGCGAGCAATTGGCCTGGAGTCCCTCCAAAAAACAATATGGCATGGATTTTTGGTCGGCCCATCTGATGCTGGAAAACAAGGGGATTTTCAGAAAAATTCTGGTGGGCGACTACCAGTATATGTTTGGTCAGGGCTTGGTGTATTCAGCGGGCTTTGCTGTGGGCAAAGGCGCCGAGCCGGTGAATACCGTGCGCCGCTCCTCCACCGGAATACGGCCCTATACTTCGGTGCTTGAGGGTTTTTATTTCCGCGGTATGGCCGCTACCGTAGGATTCAAAAATCTGGAAATCACGGCATTGGCCAGCCGCAAGTTTGTCGATGGCAACATCCGCACGCAGGACGACACCCTCGATGTGGACCTCGTTGAAACCTTTGCCACCTCCATCAACATTACCGGTATGCACCGCACACCCACCGAACTGGCCTCTAAACAAACCAACCGGGAAGATATGCTCGGGGCTTCGGTGGCGTACAAGGAGAAATCGGGCAAGTGGGAACTCGGGTTTATGGGTACCACCATTCAGTATCAGGTTCCCATCATCCGGCAGCTTACCCTTTACAATCAATTTGATTTCAACGGCGGCATCAACAGCAACCTTTCATTTTCAGGTCAGTACAATTACCGTAATTTTTCCTTTTTCAGCGAAGCAGCCCTCAGCCGCTCGGGTGGACAAGCATGGGTGGGCGGATTGGTTGGAAGCATTGGTAAAGGATTGGATATCAGCATGGTGATACGAGATTATGCCGTGAATTACCATGCATTTTACGGAAATGGATTCGGAGAAGCCACACGGAATGCAAATGAAAAAGGCATCTACTGGGGTTTGAAATACCGCCTGCATCCGAAATGGCTCATCGGGGCTTACTACGACCGGTTTACATTCCCTTATCTGGCATTTCAGGCCGACGGACCTTCACGCGGGGATGAGTATCTCGCCCGGATTACCTTCACGCCCGGCCGGACCTCTTCGTTTTTTATTCAGTACCGCGACGAAACCAAACTAAGGAACCTGGCAGGCAACGCTGCTTCTGCAGACATTCTGGTTCCGACGCGGCGCCAAAACTGGGTAATTCAGGCCGATATGAAAGCCACCAAATGGCTTTCGTTCAGGACAAGAATACAGGGAAGCTGGTGGGACCAGCAGAAAGGCCCCCCGCAGACCAGAGGTCTGGCCATTTCTCAGGACCTGAATCTGGATTTGGGAAAATTCAGCATCAGCAACCGCTACAGCATTTTTGATACCGATGACTACAACAACCGGCAGTATCTGTATGAGAAAAATGTGTTGTATGCCTTTTCTATCCCCGCACTCAATGGCCGGGGTATCCGTTTTTATTCGCTCATTCAATATTCACCCACCCGAAAAATGGACATCTGGATCCGGTTTGCCCGCACCATCCAAAGAGACTTAAAAACCCTCGGTTCAGGTTTGGAAGAAATCAACGGCAACCGCCGAAGCGATTTTGTGGTACAATTTCGCTACAAATTCTGATAAAAAAGTCAAATCTGTACATTGTTACGGGCCTTTTTGTAACAGCGATTTTTTCTTTGCCGATTTTTCTACAACTTTCATTTTCAAGTCTGTGGCGAAAAATGAGCCCGGTAAAACTCCTTTCGGTGCAGCCAAATCTGATGTTAAAAAGAAGGGAAAATCTACAAGTAAGGTAAACAGGCACCGGGCGCATAATTATTCGATTCTGCCCTGCACCTTTGCATCGTTCGCATTGACGGAAACTTCAATACGAAAATTAAGAAGGCTCATCTGATGGCAACACAGATAAGACCTGCTGAAATCAACAATAAAACGGTAAAAAGCTTTCCTCGCGGAACTATGGACAAAAACAACGGATAACTACTTAACCACTTATTTTTTTAACCCTTAAGGCAAGCCCTGCTGATTTGAGAACGAAAAAAGACATGTAACGGCTCCGGCCAAAAGACCATAAATAGGGTTTAGAAATAAAAGCTAAAGATCCCCTGCGCTGCGGGGGATTTTTTTTTTGTGTGTGCCCATCGGAAACCAGAGGTTGTTTATTGAGCTTTTCCCGATTTGAAATCGGACAGGCAAACTGCTCTATTGCCCGGGGCAGTCAGACTTTTTGGATAACCCCATTGAAAAAATGCCTCAAAATTATTTGAAACGACCAATCGGCCATAGGAAAAAAAACAGGGCCCGAAGTGGGTCGTGCCGCCGGCACTCAAATTCGAGCCCCAAAGGGGCGACCCATTTTCTTGTTTTGGGTTTTAACCCCAAAATTGAAATCAATTGGGGTCTCAACCCCAAATATTTGAGATGGGGATTAACCCCAAACATTGAAATGAATCTCATCACCCCCAATCTTCTTTATTCCAAAATCCCTACCAAGCCTTTGGACCCTGCCAAGATTGCAAGCTTTCCTTTTCGGGCTTTTCTGACCACATGAAAGCCTTTCTGACCGGAAATAGTTTTCCAGTTTTTGCCTCCATCCTGAGATAAATCCACCCCTCCGGGACCTGCCGCCACCACCAATCCGGGATCCATAAATTCGGCACATTCCCGGTATCCTCCGGTAGGCTGCTGCGGAAAAATCCAGCTTTTGCCTGCATCACCGGAATAAAATACATGGTCCTTTTTGAGGGTATCCATTTTGTAATCACCCCCCGCGACCAGCCAGTTTCGGTCTTGAATGGCCAGAGAAAAAATACCCCGGCTGTCTGTTCCCTGCAGGATGGGAACCACAATTTTACTCCAGTTTTTTCCCCTGTTGGATGAAAACCAAATTCCGGATTTCAGGCCACCGGTAGCAATGGCCACATACCTCTTTGCCCAGAGCCGGATGTTGGTGCCGCTGGCAGCAAAGGAAGCTTCTCCTGAGTCCAATACAGGTCGTTCATTTTCAGTGGCTTTATTCCAGGTTTGACCACCGTCACTGGTCTTTACCAGCAGCAGTTTTCCATTTATCGGGTCGCCGTACAGGATGCCGTGTTTTTCATCCCAAAAGTCAAGACCATCAAAAAAGGCATCTTTGTGGTCAATGCGGAATACTTCTTTCCAGCTTTCTCCGCCATTTTCTGTTCTTAAAATAACGCCCGGACTCCCGGCATTGGCCACAATGGCCCGCAGAGAATCAAAGGCATAAAGGGTGCGGAAATCACTTTTCTCAAAGCCGGGAATGACTTGAAAAGACCAGCTTTTTCCTCCAGAAACCGAGCGCCCCACCGTACCCTGATTTCCTGCCAGCCAGGCCACCCGATCATCAACCACAGAGAGGCCGCGGAAGGATGCCTGCGTTTGAGTTTCAATCACCCGAATTTGAGCCCGGTTCTGAAGTACAGGACCAAGCAAAAGAAGGAAGAGAAACATCCGCACCGTCACATTTTTTTTGGGTGGAGCATTTAATTTCCAAAGCCGGTCGTATCCCATGAGAGCGAGATCAAATTTTGAAGCTAAAAAAAATGGGCTGGCGGGCAGCAAAACATCTCCATAGCCTCAGAAATCACCCGAAAGGCCTGGGGCTAAAACAAATGACAAAAACCACAAGGGAAAGAATGGCAATTATCACTCTTCCAATGGTCAGAGGTCTTTCATCCTGAGCCGGAGGATGATAAATTCCTAAAAAACGACCCAAAACAAGTCCGAAAACTGTCCAGCCGGGGTAACCTTCCAAATGGGGAAACAAAACTTTCAGCACATACTGCAGCCCGAAGATGCCCAGCGCAAGGCTCACATTGCTCCACACATTCTCAAAAACCCGCGACACCGACACAAAAATGATGACGAGGAAAATCAGATTCTGCCACAACTTCTCCATCAAAAAGGTATCGTACTCAAAATCAATGGGAAAAGGCGTGCCCAGGCCGGCATAAAAAATAAAACCCACAAAAATGAGGGGTGAAATGAGGTTGTGCACCCTCCTGCCGGCCACCGAATACAAAATATGACCGCCGTCAAGCTGACCGATGGGAAACAAATTGAGCGAGGTAAAAAACAGGGCCAGGAATCCGCCAAACAAAAAGGGATAGTGCATCAATTCATAGCCATTGGGAATAAGGGAAGGGTCGTCTACAGCAAACTTTTCAAAAAACTGCATCAGCAAACTGGTGCCTATCTTAATATTTACTCCATTGACAGCCTGATTGTTATATACATACTTGGCATAATCTTTTCCGTATTTGGCATACTCGGGATGGATAGAAAAAAGATAATCCAGGGGAGGCAAATGGCTGTATCCGTACCAAAGCAAACCCAGAGCCACCACAAAACCTGAAAGCGGCCCGGCAACCCCGACATCGAAATATTCCATCCGGGACCGCAGCTGAGACTTCAACCGGATGAAAGCACCCATAGTACCAATGCTGGGCCAAGCCAGAAAGCCAAGCCAGGCGGGAATATACAAGGGAAGTGTGACATCGGCTTTGTACTTTTTGGCAAAAAAGTAATGGCCGAATTCATGGCAGGTAAGGATGCCTATAAAAGGAAGTGAAAACTGCATTCCCCGCCAAAAATCATCGAGGCCCAGGGTCTTGCCCTGACCAAAATTTATCCAGAAATTGCCCGTAATCCACTCGGCACCGGCCAATGTGGTGGTAATCAGGGTAAGGATAAAGAAAAATAAAAACCGTATTACAGGATTCAAGGAAAGGTGATAAGAGAAGTCAGGAGAAAATTATCTGCGGGGGAAGCCATGCGAGAGCCGGTACCCGCTAATCCCAATTCAGGTCTTTTTCCTCTTCTTCGGGCAAAACGGGGGGCTTGTAGAAATCGTAATCGGGCATGAGTTCTTTTACTTTTTCAAAAGTTTCGTTCATTGCCTCAATGAATTTTACAAAATCTTCTTTGTAGAGAAATATCTTGTGTTTCTCGAAAACGAAAGTCCCGTCGGGCGAAAACCGCTTTTTGCTTTCCGTAATGGTCAGAAAAAAGTCTTCGGATCGTGTAGATTTTAAATCAAAAAAATAGGTCCTCTTCCCTGCTTTAACCCTTTTGGCAAATATTTCGCCTCTGTCGTTTTTCTCTTCCACAGCAAAAAAATTTGCTCAAAAATAGAGCAAAATTCTGCCTGAAAAAAAAATTTCAATAACTCTGTCCGGACGGAGTACAATCCTTTCAGAGAGAAGCAAAAATGCCGTACACGGTGGCCTGAAAAAACGCCCTTCGAAACGATATGGAGAGGAAAGTGGGATTTTTCAATACTTTCCCTTATTTTTGCGCCCCCATTTTGATTCAAAGAATAAAAAAATGAAATTCCGAACGGTGCTCGCAGCCCTGTGGATTTTTGCTTTTGGCAATGTTCTGGGGCAAAAAGGAAATAAGATTAAACTCAGGGGAAGGGCTTCCTACTACGGCGAAGACTTCCACGGAAGGCGAACTGCCAGCGGCGAAAAATTCGACATCAACAAATATACTGCCGCACACCGGACCCTTCCTTTTGGCACCAGGGTAAAGGTGACCAACCTCATGAACGGCAAATCGGTTATCCTGAAAATAAACGACCGTGGCCCCCATGTAAAAACCAGAATAATAGACCTTTCCAAGATAGCAGCCAGGGTCATTGACCTGATGAAATACGGGGCGGCCAGGGTTTCCATCGAAGTGGTAACCGACCCGAATCTTGCTTTAGGACCCTACCAACAGGGTTTTTCGCCAAATGAAGTTTTGAATACCGCCCTCTACTTCCCCGGCAATACCTACAACTTCTGGGGTGTAACAAAAAACCCGGAAGGATTCGGATTTCAGATCGGGGCTTTTACCGACCTCATCTCGGCCCGTGAAACCTGCCAAAAGCTAATCCTCAAGGGGATAAAAGATGTGTACATCCAGGTGGCGGCCCTGCCCGATGGAAAGTTGTACAGGGTAATGGTGCATCAGTACCCCAACCGCGAACTGGCACAGGAAGAAATTGCCTGCCTGAAGGACCTGGGCTTCAGCGGATTTGTGAGAAGCTACTGAAAGCACCTTTCATATCCAGCCTTTGTTGCGGAAGTAGGCGATGATGCCGATTCCCGAAAACATCATCAGCAACAGCGATATCCAGAAACCCATGGCTGAATTTAACCCCGGGATTATGGTAAAATTCATACCGAAAATACTGGCAATCAGGGTAGGAGGCAAAAAAACCAAACTGAAAACGGTGAAGATCTTGATGATCTGGTTTTGCTCCAGCTGAATCAGGTTCATCAATGTATTTTGAAGATATTCCAGCCTTTCGAAGTTGAAGTGGGTATACTCCAACAGAGAAGAAATATCTTTGAGAATAATCTTTAGCCGGTCTTTCTTGTCCTCGGGAAACAAACCCGAGCGCATAAATGCCGAAAGCACCCGCTGTTTGTCTATAATGCCTTCACGAAGTTGCATGGTGTTTTCCTGTAGTTCGTTAATAATCAGGATGTTGCTTCGGTCGGTCTGGCCTCCGGTATTCAGGCTTCGGGAAATCTGCGTTACCTGCCGGGCCACATTCTCTACCAGATCGGCTTCAAAATCTATCTGGGTTTCGAAAAGCCGCAGCAGCACATCGGCACCGGAGAGAAACTGCTCCTTGCTGATTTTCATCTTCCTTACCGTGTCGGCAAAGATGCGGCTGTCGCCTGTGCGCCTGGTAAACAATACCCCTTCCTTCAGCTGGAAGGCAACCGGATAGGCTTCTTCCTGCTTTTGGTGGTTGATTCTGAGGAAATTGGAGTTGGCAATAATGGTTTTTCCCCGCTCGATGTAGCGGCTCGAACTCTCAATTTCAATCACTTCCTGCGGGGTCTGAAAACTGAGGCCGAAGTGGTCTTCGATCCAGTCTTCATCTTTGTCCGATGCATTTTGGAGGTCTACCCAGACAATATCATCCAGCTCCTGAATTTCCTCCAGGGATGTTTCCTTGCGAAGGTCTTTGCCTTCCTTGTAATACACCCTTACCATTGGGCAAAACTGGCAAAAACCTTTCTTTCGGGCGAAACTTTTTTAGAGGCTCCCTCCTTCATGCTGCTTTCCTTTGTTTTCGTTTGCGGCATCAGGGACGGTACTCAATAAAAAATCAGTTCCCTCTTTTTTGGGAAACCAATTGAGAGCCCTGTGTTTGATGGCAAACATTCACTTCCAGTATTAACCCGAACAGCCGGAATTTTAACGCTTCCGGCGAACCGGATCCAAAGAAGTGTGAAACACGGCCCTTACTATAATTTTCCTTTGATTCTCATCTGTTGTATAATGCACCATAAACGGAAATTTACGCACTGGTACACAATGAACATTGAGATATCAAACAGCGGAAAAAAGGAGCTTTTTCCAGTTTTAAAAAAAATTGATTTAAAGTGTCTTCAAACTTTTTGCCCAGACCAATCTGAGCTTCTTCATAATAATCTATGGCACTTTGAATATCCAAAAAGGCATCAGGCTCAATGAGAATACTAAAGCCCGGATTATTCATTTTTGAAAACAAGCTTTTTTCTGGCCGTTTTCCATTGAAGAAGTTCTTCCGGCTTGCTTTCCCGGATGCGCTCCATCACTATGTTTTTTTGTATCTCCGGAATTTCGGTTTCCTCTTCAACATCAAAACCAAGTTTATGAACCAATTGAACAAAAAAATCCAATTGCTCTCCCGGCAATGTAATGGTGACCTGTTTCATACCTTTATTTGAACTCAAAGTAAGTCAAATTCGCCAAAGTGCAATCCAAAAAAAGTAGAAAGGAAAGGCTGCGGAAAACAAGAATTGTGAATTGCCCCGTTCAGCGTATAGTTGCTCTTCCTCGCCGCGTCTGCACATTCTCCCATCCATCCGGATAGGCAGATACCCGCAAGAGACCATGGAATGTCAGGGGCTGCCCCCTCCCCACCTGTCCGGAGTGTTCGCCTGCGGCCCTCCGTACTTTCAATTAGTTTCCTGATTTATCGGGCCAGGTGCTGCATTTTTTTTCATCCTGATTTTCAAACTCGGGATACGAGGACTATTGGCCATTCATAATCGTTTCTTATCTTTGTTATTAAGATCAAATCAAAATGGAAGCTCGAATTCAAATCTATGCCAGTCTGAGCCTTAATGAATTGGCCAATCAGATCAGGGCTCACTTTAGCCAGCAGCAAAGGGCCGAACTTGCCGAGCTGATTCAAAAAGAGGAAGAAGGAGAACGCACCAAAGAACAAATTATAAACGATTTAAAGGAAGATTACATAGCCCTGCAAAAAGGAACTTTGAAGACAAGGCCACTCAAAGATATTTTGGATGAGCTTTAAAATTGAGGCCTCAAGTATATTTGAAAAGGAGTTAAAAAAACTTTCAAAAAAATATTCCTCAATCAAAGAGGATGTAATAAAACTTCAAACAGACCTTGAACAAAATCCAATTTTAGGCACCTCTATTGGTAAGCATTGCTACAAAATACGGCTTGCCATAAAGAGTAAGGGACAAGGTAAAAGTGGCGGAGCGAGGGTAATAACCTGTGTAGTTTCGGTTCGGGAAACAGTAGTGCTTCTTTCCATTTATGACAAATCAGAAAAAGAAGACATCAGCGAGGCCGACCTAAGAAAAATACTGGAACAAAGTTCAATTTGATACCCATTCGGCTTAGAGTTACTCTGCGGCGGTGTGTCTGCCCATCTCAGAGGGGCCAAGGTACACTTCCATTTACAAAATCAACTTCGATCAAAGACTATTTTCCGCAGAGTTGGTGGCACTGGAGTAAAGCCATTCCCCACCCAGTGTGGAGTTGCTCTTCCTCGCCGCGTCTGCACATTCCCCCATCTCTCCGGATAGGCCGATACCTGCAACAGACCATGGAATGTCAGGGGCTGCCCCCTCCCCACCTGTCCGGAGTGTTCGCTTGCGGCACTTCGTACTATGTATTAGTTTCCCTATCTGTCGGGACAGGCTCTGCAATTTATTTATCATCCAGAGTTTCAAACTCAGGAAAGGAGGACTATTGGCCAGTCATAATCGTTTCTTATCTTTGTTGGGTTAAGTTGGCCTATGCAAACCATCGCAGAAATCACCTCCCGTATTAAGGCAGTAAAACCGCTGCTGTTCCAGCATGGAATTGCACAGATTGGATTGTTTGGGTCTGCATTGAGAGGTGAAAGCGGAAAAGACAGTGATTTGGATGTGCTCCTTCATTTCCGCAGTGGCTGCGAAAATTTCAGCAACTTTAATTATGCATGCGAGGTACTGGAATCAGCATTTCCCGAAACCAGGGTGGATGTAGTAACCGCCAATGGCCTTAGCCCATACATCGGTCCTCATATTCTGTCAGAGGTGGTTTATGTCTAAACATTATGAAGAATTCCTCAGGCATATATATGCTGAATGTGAATTTCTGGAAAGTCAGCGCTTATCAGGATTAGATCAGGAGAACTTTCTGCGAGATGAAATACGGAAAAGAGCAGTGGTCAGAAGTCTTGAAATTATCGGTGAAGCAAGCAAAAAAATCCCGGTTGACCAGAAACTGCGTTGGCCGGAAATTCCATGGAAAAATATGGCTGGAATGAGGGACAGGCTTATCCACGATTACATTGGCGTGAACTACCTGATTGTTTGGGATGTCTTACAAAATTTCATTCCTGTTTTAAAGGTTCAGGTAAGCAAGATTATACCGTCCGACAGTAATTTGTCTTAGGGCCATTTGTAGCGTTCTTTCGCCGAACGGTCTCTGAGTATGCGCCAATGCCACCCGGCGTAGAGTTGCTCTGCCTCGCTGCGTTTCCACATTCCCCATCTCTCCGGATAGGCCGATACCTGCAACAGACCATGGAATGTCAGGGGCTGCCCCCTCCTCCGTCGGGGTCGGGCTATCCACTGCAAGTCCTCACTCGTTCCTCGTTGCGGGCTTTCCGCTGCTATCCCTCAGCCGGAATCCCGGACTTTCTTCTGAAAGATGGCTTCGCTTCGGGCAAAGTTTTTCTTGCAACTATTTCCCCGTAAATTCCTCATAATTCTCCCGGTTTATCAGTCTGGTTTCATGTCCCGGATAGGCCTGCAGGAAGGATGCCGGAAACCGAAACTGATTTTCCTTCCATTTAAATTCATAGGCATGCAGGATTCCATCGGATTCTTCAATGTAATCTATTTCGGCCCCGTCGTGGGTGCGCCAAAAATAGGTATTGACATATTTTTCAGAATAGGCATTAAACTTCATACGCTCGGCAATCAGGTAGTTTTCCCACAGTGCCCCTTTGTCGGACCGCATTTCGGGTGGTAAAAAATTACTGATGAGCACATTGCGTATGCCATTGTCAAAAAAGTAGTACTTTTTCCCTTTTTTGATTTCGTTGCGCTGATTTCTGCTGAAGGCGGAAAGCTTGAAGATGACAAATGCTTTTTCCAGCAAGTCAAGGTATTTTTCTACGGTAGCGGTATTGATGTTTCCAATGGTCTGGGCCAATTCGTGATAACTTACTTCACTACCCACTTGAAGGGCGAGTGCTTTCAACAATTTTTCGATGTGGCCCGGCTTTCTTACCCCTTCCATTTTCAGTACATCCTTATACAGGTAACTGGTCGTAATTTCAACCAAAGCCTCTTTTTCTTTCCCGGGTTTGTTCACCACTTCAGGATACGAACCAAATACAAGGCGGGTATCCAGCAATCTTCTGGCTTCCAAAGGCGAGGTATTCTGAACAATTTCGGAGTAAGAGATCGGAAAAAGATGCAGCGTTTTTTTTCTGCCGGTCAAAGGCTCCGCTGTATGGCTTTGCAACTCAAAAGCAGAAGATCCAGTAGCAATAATCTGAATATCAGGACGATTGTCGTAAATGAGTTTGAGCTTTTTACCGATATCCGGAATTTGCTGGGCCTCATCGATGATGACCAGGCGACTTTCAGGGCCAAGCAACTGAATCAACTGCGTACTGGTTTTTGCCTTTTCAAAAGCTTCGGCAATGTCTGCCTCTTCGGCATTGAGCCACACGACGGGACAATCCATTTTTTTTACGAGTGCATTGAGAAGCGTGGTCTTGCCTACCTGCCTGGCCCCTAAAAGTATGATGGCTTTTCCCTTAAAACATTGCTGCTGAATGTTTTCTGACAGTTTCCTTTGGTACATAAGCTACCGGATGAAAAGGCAAATATGCCTGAATTTTATATTGTAATCTAAAAATCAGGCGTATTTTTTATATTACAATCTGAATTTTCGGCCTGATTGGCTGGGAAAATGGTCTTTGATGCACAGGTCTTTTCAGGTAAATCTGCTTGAATTGGTGTTCCCGGAATCAATGGAACGCCTGTGACCATAGCTGCTTTAATCCTTTCCGGAAAGCATTCCTAAAAATCTCTCCGGCGCATGAAACGGTTTTCCGATCCATTGGGACGGAATGAAAAAACAATTCATTGATTTGAGTGCCCTCTTCCCGGAAGCGTCAGAATAGCGGAGGGCATCACTCCTTTACCCAAATCTTCAAATCCTTAGCGCCGATTTTTAAATCCTGAGGTTTGCCGCCAGTCAAGCCCTGGCCCCTTACGCCTTCAAGGTTTACGGATTGTATGTTGCCAACTTGTTTCCAGTTTCCGGTGGGGAGATTTACTTGCTGAAACACATCCGATTTTTCGCTTACATTGAGCAAAACCAGCACTTTGCCATCTGCCAGATAGCCCAGCAAACCCTGATTGGCTTCCTCAAAAAACTGATAATAATGTTTGGGCAGCTTTTCTTCTGTCCTGAAAACCTTCCCGATTTCACTGTTTCTCAGCTCCATAAGTCCTTTCCAAAAGGCCAGCATTCCCTTGTAATCGCAGTGGCTGCCCTTGTCTGATTTGGTCTTGCCTATGTTTTCCCAAAGGAAAAGATTGCAATTGCGGAGGTTGTAGGTATCCCGCTTTCCGTGGTATTGCATAGGTCCGGATTTGGCCGTTTGCTTTACCACTTCCTTCAGGGGGGCCAGGCCTTTGGAGCGCATAAATTCCGTACCGCCGTGCAGCACCAGAGGTCCCGGACTGGTAAAAAGCAGGGTAGCAGCCAGCTTGAAGGCCCTTTCATCTACCCCAAATCTGCCATCCCAGTTCTTTTCGGCAAACTGATCGGCCAGAGCCCAGTTGTCGTGGATGTCCAGATACTTGATGCCCGAAAGCGGCGATTTTTCATCGGGGAAAGTGGAGGTCAGACCCCTTTTGGCATTTTCTTTTTCACTCAGATTTCCGCCAGCATACCCCCTGTCGGTGGCCTTGTTTTCAGGATTGGAAACCGGCCCTTTGAAGGCATT
>CANHCT010000008.1 GCA_947459175.1 Hymenobacteraceae bacterium | reverse complement strand
GTATAGCCGGTTTTTCCGCCCTGCCGTTCATCGCGGTCGTACTCCACAAAGGTCTGCCGGTATCCAATCCAGGAAATCTGGCCCCGGAGAAATTTATTTTGCTCCGACATTGACCGAAGCACCTCTACCACTTTTCGGTCCATGATGCGGAAATCACCGGTATCAAGAGGAATCTCTATGGATGCTATTCGGGACAAAAGCCGATAGAATATTCTGGCAGTGAGAATTTTTGCTTTGCTTTCTCCTTTTCGTTTGCGCCTTCTTGCATACACCACCTCATAACCTTCCTCCATTTTCTTAACCATTTCGGGAATCAACTCCGGCGGATCCTGCAGGTCGGCATCGATGATGACGATGCGCTGTCCGCTGCAAACATCCAGACCAGCCGAAACGGCTATCTGATGCCCAAAATTGCGGCTGAGGTTGATGAATCTAACCCGGTGATCGGTGGCCGCAAGATTTTTCACCAGAGCGAGGGTTTGGTCGCGACTTCCGTCGTTGATGAAAATAAATTCGGTATCGGGGCTTAACGCAAGCATCACCGCCGAAAGGCGTTGGTGAAGGGTTTCAACATTGGCTTCTTCGTTGAAGACGGGAATGATAACAGAGTATTGCATGGCCCTGAAAGTCTCAGCCTTCGTATGCGCAAACAGGCTTTGAGGGCGGTAAAATTAGGCAGAATTGAGGATTGCCAAAAGTTATTTCCCTCCGAAGGCCTTTTCAAACCCTAAACCAAACCCGCCCCGACAGTTTCGGATTGAAAAAGGAGGATCAGTGAAACAAGAACTTCAGGTTTCATAATAAAAACCATCAAAGACTTAAAAATCCCAACACAGCTCAATCAGCGTTTAGGTATTGATTATCAGCAGATAAAAAGGGTTTCCCACTTCGGTTAATGGGTCTTTTCCTATCAGCCGTCAGACTTTTCTCCTGTAAACTGGTCGCTGCTGTACCGAAAAAGAACATTAAAACTGGTCAGCGAGCCGTAGATTCTTGTAATGTATTGTTGCATTTCTACCTTCTCGCTGTCTTCCAGCAGTTTGTGTGCATTGATTTTTTGCTCCAGAACCCGCAGCCTGTCCCGAACCATCACGAGCTTGTGAAAAAATGTTTCCACAGGAATTTCCTTGGGCTTCAGCGAACGGTCGGCCGGCTGAAGAATCAGGGTGCCTTTTTTCCACCTTTCGCCCAGCAAAACAGGTTCGCTGATGTCCGAATATTCTTCGAGCAACTTTTTCAGGGTGTATCGCAGGTCGTACACATCTACTTTGTCTTCTTCGGGCTCAAAGGATTCGAGCACCTCCCACTGGTCT
The DNA here is from genome assembly GCA_947459175.1 of Hymenobacteraceae bacterium. Classification (GTDB taxonomy): domain Bacteria; phylum Bacteroidota; class Bacteroidia; order Cytophagales; family Flexibacteraceae; genus CAMDMI01. The sequence goes on along the minus strand of CANHCT010000008.1, from coordinate 45,137 downwards.
TGTTCCGATTGGGGCAATTCGATGATTCCTTTTCCAAAAAATGCAATGCGGTATTTTCCCGAAGAGGAAGATGCCACAATGCCCTCGCCGTGGCGGGGATGTTCGATCCGGCTGCCTGGATGCAAATTCATAGATGATTGGTTTTTCTTTTGTTCAAACTTTGCTCAGAGAAGGCGCAATTACTTTATGGTTTTCAAAATTTGCAATTCAAAAAAAAGGGATTCTTCCCGGCCCGGCGGCAATCTGCCTGACTCCCTGTTTCATTTCCCGATAATTGAACTCAATTTTGCGGCCCTTTTATGGCAGGATTTTTACCCAAAGGCAAAAAAAAATCAGAAGAAGAAGACGAAATGTCCTTCCTCGACCACCTGGAGGCCCTTCGCTGGCACATCCTGCGTTCGCTTTTGGTGGTGGCCATCCTGATGCTGGTGGCATTTTTTTCCAAAAAGCTGCTCTTTCACGACATCATTCTGGCTCCGGCCCGCACCGATTTCTGGACCTATCAATTCCTCTGCCGTCTGTCCGTAATGTTGGAACAGCCATTTTTGTGTGTAGATAAACTTCCCTTTATCATTCAAAGCCGAACTCTGACGGGGCAATTCAGCACCCACATAGGGGTTTCATTCATCGCAGGGCTGGTTCTGGGTTTTCCGTATGTCTTTTGGGAACTCTGGAGATTTGTAAAACCCGGTCTGTATCCCAAAGAACGGAAGGCAACCCGCGGAGCCGTATTTTTTGTAAGCCTGCTGTTTTTCATGGGAATTTCTTTTGGCTACTGGATTCTCTCTCCCCTTTCCATCAACTTTCTCGCGAATTACCGGATTGACGAAAGCATTCAGAATGAAATAGATCTGATGAGTTTTATCGAAACGCTCGTGTTTATGGTACTCACCTGCGGTTTGATGTTTCAACTGCCCATGGTGATTCTGGTTTTGGCCAAAGCAGGACTCGTATCTGCCGGATTCTTAAAAACCTACCGCCGTCATGCCATTGTGGCCATAGTTATTGTTGCGGCCATCCTTACGCCAAGTCCGGATATGTTCAGTCAGATGATTGTGGCCGTACCCATCTACATGCTGTATGAACTGAGTATTCTTCTGGCCATCAGGGCGGAGAAATCAGAGGTCGCCAACCCTTAAGCAGGGCAAGGACAGACAATCAGATTTTTTCGGCTTTTTCCCCGTCAAAGGCATAGTCCTCCAAATATTGAAAGTCCGGCATCAGTCGCCCGTCTCTCGCAATGGTGGCTTTTTCCAAACTTTTCCATTTCCCGGAAACCAGTTCAGGAATTACATTTTCAATGAGCATCCGGCCAAATGCCTCCGAAGCATCAAATGGCAATTCGCAGGGCAGATTGTCAATGGCGCAAACGGTAATGTTTTTTTCTGAAGAAAAAGCAGGGGACTCACTGAAGGCAACAGGATCCAAATCATAGAATGGCTCGGCGATGGTGCTGGTCCGGATGGTGGAAGGAACCGAACCTTCAAGATCACAGGTGACATCCGAAATTACCCTGATTCTGAAACGGGGTTTCTGCATATCCTTTGATGAAAACAGTGCAGGTGCGGCAGGATTCCAATAATGGCAGGGAATAAATACATCTGTGGAAACGGCAAAGTCCATAAACTTGCTTCTGTATTCTCCGGGATTGTTTCGGAAATGATTTTCACTCCAGGCCATTGCGTCCGGATGTTCATAATAATGACTGGAGCTGAGCACAGTGAAAACCGGACAGGAAAAATCCGAATTCAAATATTCTTTGGGCTCCAGTTTTTTCAATCCCAAACCCAACAGAAGCTCTTCTGCGCCCTTGCCGACCCTTCCAGTTCCTGTAACCGCAATTTTAACATGTCCCAAAACAGCCAGATGATGCCGGGCGTAGTCCATCATTTCCTCCATATCGCCGCATTCATTTGCCGGTTTCAGGGGAATCTGATGAAATCGGTACATCCACATTCTCAGGGCATTGTAAGCACCGACAATCCCTGCAAAGCGACCAAAGGCCACCGTCCGTTCACCCCGTTCATTTATCAGACATTCGTAGTCTATCAGGGTGATTTTTTGGTTCAGAACCTCTCGGAGCAGTTTTTGGTTATGGGCTTGTTTTTTTATGGTGTGGGAAAAGAAAAAATAGGTTTTTCCAAAAATCAGCTGAGCCGGCGGAACTTCCTTAATCCCAAATAAAATATCGCATATGTCCATTTCCGGCCCTACATGAAAACCAATGCTTTGATATAAGGCATCGGGAATACATCTCACATCGCTTGGCTCAATAATAAATTGAATTTCAGGGTGTTTAAGAATGATTTCATGACATTGGGACGGCGTAAATGCCACCCTTTTGTCAGGAGGACTTTTACGCTCTCTGATCAGGCCGATTTTCACGATTTAAATTTTGGTGTACTGTATAAGTCCGCAAAAAAAGCCAAATTTCAGGCCTCCTCCTAATTGAAACACTGAATGCAGAACAGCAGCTCGCCCGGGACTGACTGTAATAAAACACAAGTAAAAGCAGGATTTTAAAGAATCTAAAACAAACGGCTTGAGCAATGCAATCATTCAGCTTGCAAATTTTATAACGAAACAAATAAATTTTAAGATTTTTTTTATTTTTATTTTGTTCTTGTGGTTAACTTTGCCGGAGAATTCATGTGACTGCCGGAGATTGCGAACAGAGATTTTCAGCGTAAGGTTAATTCCCGAAGCGAATTTTTTGACTAATAAACACTGCCCTAAGTTTGTTTATTGAAAAAAATGGTTTTTCCCGCTCTGGCCGGAATCCTGAATTTTTCAGCTAAAGCTTTTATTTCCAGCGGATTAATCTTAAATTGTCCGCTAAACCTTTTATATAAATTATGAGAAAAATTTTTCTGTTAGCCTTCATACTTTTTGCCGGCTATTTTCAGATTGCCAAAGCTCAGTCAGCAGGTTGTCAAATTGAATTGGGGATTACTCCTCCTGTGGTTTGTGTTGGTACAACATTGTGTGTTTCTTACACAGCCACACCCTCCAGTTGTGTGACCCCCTCGTGTATGAGAATTGAGCTCTCAAGACGATTGCCTAATCCAAATGCACCTTGTGATTTTACAACAACTTTGAGCAGTGCCGGAAATTGTTTGGGCATCCCGCTTACTCTGAGAGGAGGAAAATACTGCGTTAGGCTCCGTTGCGGCAATGTGGTTTCCAATGCAAAGACCATCGAAATAGACACGGTGGACAACTCCCCTGCTCCCAGGATTGTAATTTCTCAGGTTCCCCCAATCCGTCCGGTTTACTGTCCGGATGACACCATTACCTACAGAATTGATTCTCTGATTAATGCAGGCACTGGTTACACTATATTATGGAGTAAAAATGATACAGCTAAACTGGAGGCTATCGATTCGGTATTTTCACTTACAGGGCTGGTTGCCGGAGATTTTGTATCGGTGGTGGTTACCAAGCAGAGCAAGTGCGCCCAGTTTGCAGCCGGACGGTCCAATTCTATTCCCATTAAAGTAGTAAAGAAACCAACTGTAAGATTGACATTAGCTCCGGGAAGCAGCGGATGTGAAAACACACCCATTTCGTTTATTGCCAAACCTGATACAGCGGGACCCAATCCCACTTACATTTGGACCCGAGAATACGGAGGAATAATTGATACCCTGTCTCAGGGAATTAATGACACCCTTTTCACCCTAACACCTGCTGACAGCGCCAAAGTAGGTTCAAGAATTTGTGTGGAATTGATTGACGGCCGTTGTAAATTTACTGACAAGGACTGTTTTGACATCAGGGCTTGCGGTGAAGTAGAAATTGATCCTCCGTTGGATACCGCAGCCTGTGCAGGTTCCATTTTCAGGGTTCCTTACACCATCATTGGCAGCTTCCTTTCGGGGAATGTTTTTTCACTCCAGATGTCTGATTCATTGGGAGATTTTACCAACCCAACACCCATGGGTACGCTTGTATCAAATAAAGCCGACACCATCAATACCCTAATACCGGCCGGAATTACAGGTGGAAACTGTTACAAATTCCGCATCATTTCTTCGCAACCAGCCGATACCAGCAATATAAGTGAATGTATTAAAATTTTTGCGAGGCCGCAACCTCCTGTCGCCATCAACGACACGGTTTGCCAATCCGGAATTGTTGACTTGTCGGCCAGTTCAACATTGGCAAGTCCTACTTTTGTTTGGTATGCCACACCGTTCTCGACAACGCCGGTCTTTACCGGCAATGTACTGAGTCTCAATATTACCAGAGATACAGTGTTTTATGTCGCCCAGTTGTCGCCATTGGGTTGTCCGGGAGACAGAGTGGCGGTAAGGGGAGTAGTTTTGCCCGAACCGAATGCAGAAGCCGGACCGAACCGAAAAGTCTGCGTAGGCGATGCCCCAATCAATCTGACCCCATTCCCTTCAACAGGAACATGGTCCGGCCCGTTTTTGATAACAGGAAATGTTTTGGATTTCACTGGTCAGGCTCCCGGAGTATACACTTTTAAATACTCTGTAAGCAATGCCTTCGGATGTATCGGAGTTGATTCATTTACTCTCACCATCAATCAGATTCCTGTGGTAAATGCAGGCCCTGATTCGACGCTTTGCTCCAACAATCAATCCATTTTGCTTTCCGGTACGCCTGCAGGCGGTTCATGGTCAGGACCAAGCGGCATTCAATCTGACGGAACATTTGTTCCAGCCTCGTCCGGACCCGGTGTATTCAACGCCATTTATACCTTTACTCAGGATGGTTGTGCAGGAAGTGATACTGCGGTTATTACTGTTAATTCGGCTCCTCCGATTTTTACAATCGCCACCATTGATCCTTCTGCCTGTAATATTGACGATGGTTCTGCTACCCTTCAGGGCATTACTACAGGACCCGGCTTTAAGGTAAAGTGGTCAATAAACAGGGCTGATTCTCTTTCAGATCCAACTATTACCAACCTGGGTGCAGGAGCCTACACCGTGGTGGTAACAGATTCTTCCACTGGCTGCCGTAGGTTAGGAGCGTTTGGCCTTTCAGACCCAAATGCTCCAACGCCTGTTATTTCCGGATTGGCCGCCAATTATTGCTCATCTGATCCTTGCGTAACCATGGTGGCAAGTCCGGTTTCTCCTTCCGGCACATTTACCGGTTCAGGAGTAAGCGGAAATCAATTTTGCCCCCTACTGGCCAATTTGGGTCCTAATATTGTAGTGTACAGCTATGATACCACCGGCGGATGTACCGGAACCACATCTCTGGTGGTAAGAGTAAATGAATCGCCTGTGGTCAATGTAGGGCCGCTGTCGTCTGATACCATTTGCCGTAGTGCCGGCACTTATACCATCTCAGGCTTTTCACCTCCGGCCCCACCCGCAGTTTGGTCGCCATCTTCTTTAATTTCTAACTCAGGTGTAGTAAATCTGGCCCTCGCAGCTGCAGGAACCAATGAGCTTGTGATTAGCCGTACCCTCGCAGCTTGTACGGCAACAGATACATTCCGGCTGGTGGTAAACGAAAACCCTGTTGTTGCCATCAGCAGGCAACCGATCACAACAGTATGTCAGGGTGTACCGGTAAAACTCACTGCCAACATCAGCAACGGGGTGACTGCAAATTTCTTCGAATGGTTTAAAGACGGGGTCATCATTCCGAATCAAAATCAGGACAGCATTTTGGTTACAGAAGCCGGTTCTTATACCGTAAAGGCCTCCACTACCTCTTCATGTGAAGGAAATTCAACGCCTGTTGTGGTTTCCTTTAATGGTTTGCCGTCAAACGGGGTAAATCCATCCGGGATTCTGCAACCCTGCTCCAACAATCCCGTCACTCTGACGGCTGACAGCCTCGCCGGCTATACCTTCCAGTGGTTTGGCACCGATTCCATTTCGGGTGCTACACAAAGAACATATGTTCCCACTGCCAGCGGTCAGTACAGGGTCAGAATCAGAAATGCATCCAACTGTTCGGTATTTTCATCCGTCATTGATGTAAATATATTGCCTGCTCCTTTGGCACCCGTGGTTACACCACCACTTTCAGACACATGCCTCCAGGCGGGCCAACCTATTTCGATTACCATCGGAGCAACCGGTTTGGGCCTGAATTTCAATTGGTTTAAAATCGGAACTCCCAATCAACCTCAGCCCGCTACCGGCCCCACTCTGGTGGTATCCAGCCCCGGTTCGTACTTTGCAGAAGTGGTGGCAGCCAACGGATGTAAAGCCTTGTCCGATACAGTGAATGTTAATTCCACCATTCTTATTACTGCAACAGATACAGTGTTCAATATTTGTCAGGGTGTAAACACGCAAATTACCGGGCTTTCACCTACCACCAATTGTGTATTGCTGTACAACGGCAGCCCGGTGCCCAGCAATATTTTTGGATCTGCCACACCCGGCGAATACATTCTGACTTATGTCTGCACCAATTCCAATGGCTGTGTTTCCAGAAAAAATATCAAAGTCGTTGTAGGTCCCTCACCATCAGCATTCCTGATAGCGCAGGGAGCTTCTGATGTCTGTCAGGGAGATACAGTGCGCCTTTTGGTTAATGACGGTTTGGGAACAGGAGAATTTTATGAATTGTTCAGGAATGGGTCACCAGTTGGAGGTGTTTTCACTAATCCGCTGATTAAAGTTACTGCCACAGGTACCTACACGGTTAGGGTTACCAAGTCCGGCTGTTCCAAAATAAGCAACCAAAGGATAGTGAATATCAAGAAAATCCCATTGGCAGATGCCGGTCCGGATTTGTCTTCCTGTTCACCGCTTACTGTTAATCTGAATACCGGCCTGCCTACACCCGGTAACTGGTCCGGCTCTCCCAGAGTAGTCACCTCAGGAAACTATGCCTCAGGATCTTTCATAGGTACCGACACAGTAACCCTGACGGTAGATTCCTCAAACGGATGCTCCAATACCGACCGTAAAGTCATTGAAATCAAGGCCAATCCGAATTTCAGTACTGCAGTAAATCCTGCATCAGCTTGTCTTACCAACGACGGAAAAGCATGGGTGATAGGATCTGCAGGGCTCAATCTCACTTACCGCTGGTTTAAAGTGGGACAAGTGGATACCCTCAGCACAACCGATACCCTTGCCAATGTTTTGCCGGGAGCTTATTCCGTGAAGGTAAACAACCCTGTTACCGGTTGCTCATCCGTATTCCCTGCACTGATTAACAGCCCTAACAACCTGGATGTACAGGTAGCAGGGCTTCCTGATTCTCTCTGTGCCAATGCCTCGCCTGTACTGCTGACGGGAATACCGGCTGCCAGTGGTGTATTTACATCTTTTTTTAACCGGATTGTGGGAAGTCCTCAATCTTTTGATCCTTCACTTCCGGGCGGTGCCATCGATACTGTTTATTACACTGCTACAGTCAATGGTTGCGTGGGAACCGGTAAAAAGGTGGTGAAAATAAATGCATTACCTGTGGTTGATGCTGGTCCGAATCAGTCGGTTTGTTTTGGCGACACCATGGTTCTTAATGCTGTTCAACCTTTAGGAGTTAGCCTCATCTGGGTTGGCAATCAGGTTGAAAATGACAGCTTGTATATTGCCTCTGATCCCGGAATAACCTCTTCTCTGGTTTCTGTGGGCTATACGCTGAATGGTTGCTCCAATACCGATACCAAAACTGTAACGGTGAATCAGTTGCCCCAATTTACTCTCGATATCACCGATGTAACCCAATGTGGTGCTTCCAATGGTTCAGCAACCAGAAATATCCTGAATCCGGCATCTTTTCAAACTACCTGGAGAAATGTTCAGTCTGGATCCATTCTGGGAACAGGCGCTCAGGTCAACAATCTTGCTGTTGGAATCTACTCCATTGAGCTTACCAACAACACCACCGGTTGTTCTGACCTCCAATCATTCGGAATTACAGGTCCAACCAATATCAATCCGTTCGTTTGCTTGCAAAATGTACCTTCGGCCATCTGCCAGAACCAACCACCTGTTACCATCGGCAGATGCAGCCCAAGTGCTTCCATTTTTATTGATGGCGTTCAAACCGATACCTTAAAACCTTCCATTTACATCCCCGGCAACATTGGTGTGATTTTGACCGACACCGATGCAAATGGTTGTATCGGCGTGGAGCAAAAAATTGTGGACATCAGGGCTGTACCCAATGTAAATGTGGCCGGAACAGGTCCGGATTTTGCCTGCACCAGCCAGACCAGTGTTCAACTCACAGGCTTTTCTCCTGCCTTCGATGGTTCAGTTCCCGAGAACGGATGGACAGCTACCGGAGCACCTGCGGGCTTTATTACCAAATCCGGTCTGATCAATCCTTCTCTGATAACCTCAGATCAGGTTATCACACTTACCTACACAAGCAAGGTGCCCGGTCCGAATGGCTGCACGGAATCCAAAGATTTTACCTTCAGGGTTTACAAAAATCCTGATGCTGTTATTCTGCCCAATACTACACCGGTGACCATTTGTCAGGGGGCATCTGCTTTATTTACCTCACAGGCAAATACGCCCGGACTTACCTACACATGGTTCAGGAACAATCAACCCATCGGATTTGACGACTCCTTGTCTGCCACACTGCAGGGAATATACACCCTCCAGGTGAGCAACAATGGATGTAACTCCGGACCATCCAACCAAATTTCACTCATTACCAATCCGGCTCCGGTGATTGCCAATATCGGACCCGACTCTACCATTTGTCAGGGTGCCGGTGTATTTCAGATACCAGCCCCTTCCGTGGTGGGAACCTTTACCAGTGCCTCCTGGCAGGCGGTAGGAAGTACACCTGCTGCATTTGTATCTGCGGGTGGTGTCATCAATCCTGCTTCCGGACTTCCGGGCAACAATCAGGTCAGGTTTATCGTTACCAACGGAACCTGCTCAGATACAGCAACCCGCAATTTCTTTGTATCTGAAAACATCAATTCCAATATCTCTATTTTGGGCGATACCGTGCTCTGCGCCAACGATATGGTTAAGCTCGTCGCCGGATCCAGTGGCCCTGGTTTGGGATATGAATGGAGCAGAAATGGCATTGCTATTCCGGGTTCCGACAACGATACCATAACTGTAATTCAGGCCGGTATCTACAGAGTCAGAATCATCATCAACGGAAACGGAGTTTGCGCCCTGCCTTCAACCAAAGCGGTAACCGTAATCCAGGCTCAGACTCCTCAAATTGCCAACTTGCCGGCAGATTCTACAATTTGTCAGGGAGCTCCGGTTTTCCAATTGCCCACCCCATCCATTAGTGGTCCCTTTACGAGCACAGGCTGGCAATCGGCCGGCAGTACGCCTGCTGCATTTGTGTCCGCCGGAGGGGTGGTAAATGCCGCTGCCGGCACATTGGGTAACAATGTGGTGCGCTTTATTGCTACCAATTTTACCTGCGCCGATACTGCCAGCCGTGTTCTGATTGTATCCCAAAATATCAATTCCCTCATTTCCATTCAGGGCGATACCGTCCTTTGCCCGGGTGACATCATCAAATTGATATCCGGAACAACCGGACCGGGAATAGGTTACGAGTGGAGCCGCAATGGTGTGCCCATTCCAAACTCAGATAACGATACCCTGAGTGTAAGTGAGGCCGGAACTTACCGGGTCAAAATCATCATCAACGGAAATGGCTTCTGTGCCTTGCCGTCTACGCGGATTGTCACGGTAATTCAGGGTCAGGCGCCGGTTGTGAATATTTCCGGCGGGGATACCCTCAAGGTTTGCTATCCCGGAGAAAGCATTAATCTGAATCAGGTGCGGCCCTATACACCTGCCGATGCTCTGTGGTCGGGTCCGGGCAGCCTCGTAACATCCAATGGTGTGCTTTCTCCGGCAAACCTGACCAGCGAAGGAACTTATCCGCTAATCCTGACCAAGGTATTGGGAACCTGTGTGGCTACCGACACGCTCTGGTTGAAAGGATACGCCATCCCCGATCCGGTTTTCCAGGCAACGGCCAACGATGTTTGTGAAGGCGATTCGGTAACCTACACCTATGTGAACCCGAACTCATACCGGACCATCTGGCTTCGTAACAATACCGATACGCTCAGACCTAATAATCCAAATGTGCTTACCACAGGAATTGCTGCTACATATAACCTGATTGTTCAGAATAACCTATGTTCGGCAAGCGCCAGCAGAACGCTTGTAATAAATCCCAATCCTGTATTTACCATGCCTGCACCATTCGATACCTGTAAAAATACAGGGTTGATTCAGCTGAAGTTGACCAACAATAACAGCGTAGGAGTTTGGTCTGGACCCGGTATCACCGATGCAAATCTTGGAAACTGGAATTCCAACGATAATTCGGTTCCGGCTTCCGGACAGGTCACCATCACCTACACCGGTTCATTGGGCAACTGCACAAAGAAGGACTCTGTAAAAATTCTGGTTGATCCGGTTCCTCCGGTTAATCTTACCGTTGATAAGCCTGTGATTGAAATTTTTGGTCCGGCTGTATTGAGCGTACAAACCCTGCCCGGCTCGTCTATCCTTTGGTCTCCGGCGTCAACCCTGAGTTCAAATTCGGGTACCACTGTTTCTGCCAAACCAGAGGAGACTACCCGCTATTTTGTAGAGATTACCTCCGCAAAAGGTTGTAAAAACAATGGAGATACTTTAATCAGGGTGGACCGCGATTTTGAAATTTTTGACGGATTCTCGCCTAATAACGATGGTAATAATGATTTCTGGAACATTAAAAATATCCAGCAGTATCCGGAAGCCATGGTCAGGGTATACAACCGCTGGGGCAACCTGGTGTATGAATCCGGAAAAGGATATCCTGTACCCTGGGATGGAAAATACAAAGGCGATGAAGTACCGCCGGGAGCGTATTTCTACATCATTGATCTGGGCGGAGGACTGAAGCCTAAATCCGGATCCTTAACCCTTGTAAGATAATGCGCTTTAATTCTAAAGACATGAAAAAGAACTTAATCATCCTGTTTTTCATAGGTTTTGGATGCCTGTCGGCACATGCTCAGCAACAAACCCTTTTTAGCAACTATCTGCTCAACGGATACATATTCAATCCGGCCTTGGCAGGAATCGAGGACCATCTTGATGTGCGGACCAGCTTCAGAAAGCAGTGGGTAAATATGCCCGGGCCTACCACTATGTATGCTTCTCTGAATGGTGCCATAAATCAAAAAGATTTGAACAAAGAAGAACTGGGGTCTTTGCCGATGCGAGGTGCCTCAACCATCAAGTTCAAAAATGTGGCACCTAAAAAAATCAGGCACGGCCTCGGCGGATTTTTCCTTGCTGATAAGTTCGGATCTATAACCCGGAACCAGTTTAATGTGGGCTATGCCATTCACCTTCCCCTGAATCAAAAATATTATCTGGCATTCGGTATGGGATTGGGAGGAAATCTTTTCAGACTTGACAATGTCAATCTCCGCGATAAGGGCGATGATGCCTTCAATGGCAGCCAGAATCTTTCGGCCCTGCCCGACTTGCAATCCGGCATCTACTTTTATTCAGACCGGCTTCAGATTGGCTTCAGCAGTACACAAATGGTGGCCAATAACTTTTCATTCGCAAAACTGAACCGGAATCTGGCCTACAACAATCTGTTCCGCCATTATTTTGGTACCATTTCGTATGCGATTCCTCTGGATCAGGATTTTGATATCCTGCCGGTGGGAATTATCCGGTTTACTGAAAACTCTCCCCTATCCTGGGAAGGCGGCGCAAAAATCCGCTATCAGAATACATTCTGGGCAGGCGGTAGCTACAGGCATAAGTCAGCGATTATTGGTATGGTGGGATTCAGTTTGTCGAACTGGATAGACCTGGCCTATGCATTTGATTTCGCCACCAACGATATACAGTTTTCAAGTAATGGCAGCCACGAAGTGGTTCTCGGCCTCAGGTTGTATAATAAAAAGCCTAATTCCTCTTTAAAAGTATGGTAATGAATATTTTAAGTTTGGAAAAAATGAATTCAGGTACAAGGAAAAGAAATTGGGTTTTGGCTTTTTGCCTCATTTCGATGGGGGTCCTGGCTCAACCGCCCAAACAATTTCAAATTTACAAACTCGATACCTCCATCAACAATACCTTCGAGGAAATTCAGCCTATTCTCACCCGAGACGGGCAAACCATGTATTTTGTTCGCTCACTTAACCCCAAAAATGAAGGAGGAAAAGATTCCGGGCAGGATATCTGGGTGACAAAAAAAACCGGAGATACCACCTGGTCTGCACCCCAAAATCTGGGACTGCCTGTTAACAACCGGGAAAACAACGGCATCATCGGGGTAAGTTCGGATGGAAAAAGCCTCCTGATTTCCAATGTATACCTGAAAAAGAAGATGGATCCCGGTATATCGGTATCCACCATGGGTGCAGACGGAAAATGGTCTCTTCCTGTGCCCTTGCAAATCAAAGATTTTACAATCCAGAAAGGTTATCTCGGTGGATATTGGCTGGCCAATGAAAAAGGAATCATTCTGACCATGAAATCAGAGGGTTCTTTCGGCCGGGAGGACTTGTATATTACCCTGAAGGAAGATGACGGATCTTATTCCAAACCCATCAATCTGGGCAATACCATCAATACCGTAGGCTTCGAGATTTCTCCATTTTACATGGAAGAAGACTCGATGCTGTACTTTGCCAGCAACAGCCATGAAGGTTCGGGAGATGCAGATATTTTCCGCTCCAAAAGACTGGACAATTCCTGGACCAAGTGGTCCAAACCAGAGAACCTGGGCCCCCTGTTTAACGGTGAGGGATTTGATGCTTATTTCTTTATTGATAAGGTAGACTCTACCATCTATTTTGCTAAAGAAAATCCCGAAAACAACTACACCGATCTGTACTACACCCACTTCAAGAATCTAAAAGAGGCCCTCAAGCGGCAGGAGGACAAGAAGAAAAAAGGAGACAATCTGGTGCAGACTCCCGGAGCCACCCCTGGAATTTCACCTGCTTCTCTCGCTGCACAGGAAGCAAAAGCACAGGCCGATGCGGAGCGTGAGCTGAATAAAAGACAAAGAATTGTGGTGAAAGAATTTTCCAATGTGCTGTTCGATTTTGCGAAGTACGACCTGAGACCGGAAGGAAGGGAAAGACTGGATAAACTTTTCGATTACATGATGACCAATCCTACCTTCGGAGTGGAGTTAATAGGCCATGCAGATAGCATTGATACAGAGTTGGTTAACTTGATTTTGTCTGTAAAGCGTTCAGAAGAGTGCAAGCAGTACCTTATCAACAAAGGCATATCAAAAAGAAGAATTCTGACACATGGTTTTGGAAAGCAGTTGCCTGTCTCCACCAATATCACAAACGAAGGCCGTCAGCTGAACCGCAGATGCGAAATCAATGTGCTGCCTGATAACAAGGGACCCTTAAAACTGGAATACAAACCGGAAAATATGGGTAACGAAACAGGCCCTGGTGACGGAAAGAGCGGAAAAGTGAAAAAATCTGTCAAAAAGCCAGCTCCAAAAAAGAAATAATTCACTCCCTTCGGTGGTATATGACCTGATAATTGTCGGGGGCGGTGCTGCCGGATTCTTCGCAGGTTCTTCTTTATTGGATCAGAGCCCCGGAGCAAGGGTTCTGATTCTTGAAAAATCGGGCAAGCTGCTCTCCAAGGTTAAAATATCGGGTGGAGGCCGCTGCAATGTCACCCATCATTGCTTTGATAATGAAAAGCTTCTGGCAAGTTACCCAAGAGGCAATCCTTGGCTTTCAGATGTTTTCGATCGGCTTGGAGTAAAGCAAACGCTGAATTGGTTTCGGAATATAGGGATAGAAATCGTAGCAGAAGCCGACGGGAGAATGTTTCCCAAAAGCAACGACAGCAGTACCATTGCTGATGGCCTTTTACATGCATTTACCGGCAAGGGAGGAAAAATACAGCTGCAGAAAAAAGTAATGTCTTTTGAGCATAAAGAAGGGATTTTTGAAATCTGCATAGAAAATGAAAATCCTTTGCTTGCCCGTCATTTGCTGATTGCCACCGGCGGGAGTCCTGATATCCGGGGATTTGATTTTCTAATACATACCGGCCATCGGATTGTAACGCCCGTACCCTCCTTGTTTACCTTTAACACGCGACCACATCCCTGGGCCGACCTGCAGGGTTTGTCGGTAACGGAAGCCCGAGTTGGCATCTGCAACAGTCCCTATTCCTTTTCCGGACCTGTTTTGGTGACGCATTGGGGTTTCAGCGGACCGGCAGTTTTGAAACTTTCGGCATTTGCAGCCCGGTACCTGCATGAAAAAAATTATGCATACCAATTTTCTATCGACTGGCTTCCCTCCATTCCTGCCGGCGAGGTGCTTTCCGGTCTCCTTGATTTCCAAAAAAACCATGGACGGAAAAAACCTGCTCAAACCCCTGTATTCAATTTACCAACCCGGCTTTGGGCAAAACTTTGTACTGAAGTCAAGGCCGTTGAACACTTCAATTGGGCCGAAACCGGCCGAAAAAAAGTAGAGGCACTGGCTGAAAAATTGAAAGACAGCCGGTTTGAAGGATCCGGCAAAACCACCTACAAGGATGAATTTGTAACGGCCGGTGGAGTGGATACTTCCGAGGTGGACACATCGACCTGCGAATCGAAAAGGATTCCATCCTTGTTTTTTGCCGGAGAGGTGCTGAATGCAGATGGCATCACAGGAGGATTTAATTTTCAGGCCGCCTGGAGTACAGGATTTGCCGTTGCACATACCATTTCCGGCCGCTTAAAAAAAATGCAGACCTGAAATCCGGCCTTTTGTTACATTTGAATTACCAATGGTTTCAGTCATGAAAATCCTCATCATTTCGTCCCTCCTGGCTTGCCTCTCCTTATCCGCTTTTGCCGGAGAGGAAAAGTGCGATAACAAAGAAAAACCGGTAAATTCTACTGCAGCAAAAAAATGCGGAACGGTCAGACATGCCATCCCTTACCAGAAATTGCAAAAGAAGAAATGGTTCAGAAATTCCATATTGCTGAATCCCCTTTTCACCATCAGGCAATGGCCAAAGCCGGATTTGTCGTGCAAGGACACACTGGCATAGACCACAATTATTTGTCTCCGGGCCAAACCCTTTGAATTCCTTCCCTGTTGACCTGAAATACAGGAACAAATTGGTTGTCGGCAGCACTACCGGAAAAAATGTACCGGCCAAACAACGGGCCTTCCCATCCCGACTTTGATTTGAAACCTTCCGGACCATCCTTGGCCCCGTTTCCATACCACCAATGGCTGATGACACAGGCCAGATCAAATCCTTTCCAGGCCATCCAGGAGGGAGGACCGGCATACTTGGCCACATAGTTGCTCTTCCATTCGTTCCAGCGTGTTTCGGAAGCAGGGTTCAGAAAATCGGGATTCAGAAAAAAAATGAGGAGCCGGGAGTACTCATCAAAATCTGCCTGGGCTGACTCGAGCCAATTTCCGGCCACCAAAATCGGATATCGTGCTTTGGTCCAGCCATAGGCACCGGGAAGTTGGGCCTTTACCATGTCTTCGCTGTTGGGCACAAACAAATGGTCAGTAGAATCCAAGCCAGACTCCACTAAAAATTTGGTCAGATTGGCCGCTGAGTTTTTTCCTACTTTTTTGAACAGGGTGACTTCACGGCCCATTTTTTTCACCACATCTCTGTAGGCCTCCGCTTTAAGAGAGTCATTTTTTTCGGTTCCGTAAATAATACCCACCCGCCTGCCGGAAGAAAATCCGGACATAAACTCAAAGGCTTCGGAGGCAATCCTTTGGGGCGAGGGCTGCTGAAAAAAGGAAAAAGCCGAATCTGAAACCCGGACAGGAGTGGCCAAGGGATTGATCATCACCGTCTTGTTGGCTTTCATCTCCTTCTCCAAAATCTTTAATGCATTGGATTTGATGGGTCCGACAACTGCATTCAGGCCACGGAAGGCTTTTTCACGAATCATTTTCTCCAGCTTTTTCTCATCGTTCTCATAATCGAAAATATGGATGTCAAGAGCAGAATCCTGAGCAGCCAGCATTTCGGAAGCCAGCAAAAACCCCCTGCAGAATTCTGCAGAAGGATTTTCGCGGCCTGTGGTCTGAATTTTTTTCAAATCCAGAGGTAAGACTAAGCCAATCCGCGGAAAGGAAGATGGGCCGGCAGGCTCCTCCTGAATTAGCTTTTGTACAATCCGGGCGGCCATCGTTTGGCTGAATGCCGGTGACGAGGTCAAAGCTGCCAGGGTATCTTTAGGTATTTTTTTGTATCGTTCTGAAATATAGGAAGTTAATCGATTTTCAAAAGAAAAACCTGCTTTTTCAAATTCCATCCAGGCCCCGGCATATTTTTGCTTTGAAAAATACATTTCACCCGAAAGAAAATATGCATTCCCTATGCCGGACCAGCGGCCGTATTCTTTTTGCAGACGCAAAATTGAGGCCCTTGCAGTAGTTTCATCGCCGGTGCGGCAGGCAGCCAGAGCATACAATTGAATGAGAGCAGGGGCAAGGCTGTCCTCGGGTGCGGGAAAAATATGGGGTTTAATGAATTCCCGGACAGCCTGCCAGTCCTTTTTCAAAGCTTTTTGGGTGGCATGCCTCCAGATATCGGCCACCGGCTGGGCTTTAACCGACAGGCAAACTGCCGAAATCAAAAATAAATACAACAAAAGGAATTTATTCTTCATTGCGCCTCATCGAGCGTTCGAGGTCCCGCTCTTTTATGGTTTCCCTCTTATCGTGAATTTTTTTACCCTTTGCCAGGGCCACCTCGGCCTTGCATAAACCCTTGTCGTTGATAAACAAACGGGTGAGCACGATGGTCAGACCCTTTTCTTCCATCCGGGATTTGAGCTTTCTGATTTCCTGTTTTTTGAGGAGTAATTTTCTTTCCCTTCTGGGGGGAGGATTGTTGTAAGTGCCTTGTTCGTAAGGAGATATATGAAGATTTACCAAGAAAAGTTCGTCTCCCTTAAACTGACAGAAACTACCCTGCATATTCACCTTTTGCATGCGGACGGACTTTATTTCAGTGCCCGTCAGCACGATACCCGCTGTAAAAGTATCGAGCAATTCAAATTCAAAACCGGCCGATTTGTTCCGGATGTCCACCTTTGAGGCCAGTTCTTTTTTCATGAGGCAAAAGACTTAAGTTTATTTCAAAAAACGAAGCGGAATTCCAAAGCAAGGCCGGCAGAAAAAGCTCAGACAGATTTTTTACATTGCAAGGATGAAAGCAAATACTTTCCAGCAAGCAACACAAACTTAATCCGTTCTTCAATAATAAATTTTGAGGGAGAACATCCAACCTTTTTTCCGGCATACTTTTTCATTGCACATCCGGCAAAGACCCAAAGGGTATTTTTTAAGTCCGGGGAATTGAGTCATTTTGCCCCGCAAAAAATTATGACCATATTAGAAGTCATCATCCTCGCTATAGTGGAGGGCATTACAGAGTTTCTGCCCATATCGTCCACCGGACACATGATCATTGCCTCCACCCTGATGGGGATAGAAAAAGATCCCTTTGTGAAGCTTTTTGAAGTAAGCATTCAATTCGGGGCCATTCTGGCAGTGGTTGTCCTGTATTTCAGGCGATTTTTTAAAAATCTGAAATTTTATGCCGTATTGATTGCGGGTTTCATACCAACCGGAATTCTCGGTCTGTTATTGAAAAAAAGAATTGACCATCTCCTTGAAAATGTGGAAGTTGTAGCCATTTCCCTCTTACTTGGCGGAATAGTTCTGATTTTTATTGACCGCCTTTTTTCGAGCGATGAAAAAGACGACAAAACGGAGGTAGATTACAAAACAGCCTTTTGGATTGGCCTGATTCAATCCATATCTATGGTGCCAGGTGTAAGCCGGTCGGCTGCCACCATCATCGGCGGACTCACTCAAAAACTGACCCGAAAAACCGCCGCAGAATTTTCCTTTTTCCTCGCTGTGCCCACCATGTTTGCCGCCACCTGCAAATCGATGTGGGACGAAAAAGCCTTGCTGGTCGAATCTGCTGATAAAATCTGGCTTTTGCTTCTGGGCAATGGCATTGCCTTTGTAGTGGCCTATTTTGCCATGGCAGGATTTGTGAATTTCCTTAATAAAAACGGCTTCAGGATTTTCGGCTATTACCGGATTGCTTTGGGGCTTACCCTGATTGTTTTGCTGCAAATGGGTGTACCCCTTCAAATTGTGGATTGATGCAGCATCCGGGAATTCAGGAATCCGAATCCGGCTTTGTCTTTCTGATAGACAAACCAGCCCATTGGACATCCTTTGATGTGGTAAACAAAATCAGAAGAACCATAAAGGAAAAAAAAGTGGGACATGCCGGCACCCTCGACCCCCTGGCTACCGGTTTGGTGATTGTGTGTACGGGAAAAAATACCAAAAGAATTGAAGACTTTATGGGCCTGGAAAAAGAATACACCGGCGAATTTTTTCTGGGGGCCACCACAGCCAGTTATGATGCCGAAACCGAAATCAATGCCGGGTTTCCCTACGAACACATTACCGCCGCCATGCTTGAGGAAACTGCTGCCCGGTTTATCGGAGAACAATGGCAGATTCCACCCATGTACTCGGCCATAAAAGTGGAAGGAAAAAAATTGTATGAACTCGCCAGAAAAGGAAAAGATCCGGCCCGGCTTGCACCCAGACCGGTAGAAATCAAGTCTTTTCAGATTACAGGATTTGAGGACAGAAAAGCCGCTTTCAATGTGTGTGTGAGCAAGGGCACCTACATCCGGAGCCTTGCCTATGACTTCGGAAAAGCATTGGATTCGGGTGCTTTTCTGGCTTCGCTGCGCAGAACCAAAATCGGAAAATTTTCAGTACAAGATGCCCTGACCATGCCCGAATTTCTGGATTTCTGGAAAGAAAGAATGGCCCGGAAAATGATGGAACAATCCGGCCAAAGCCTTCCTTTTGAAGGCCCCTCCCCTGCCCTTCCGGATTCTCAGCAAGACTAAAGACCGGAAATTGTTGTTTTTCCGGTTCCGGCCCTGTCCAAAAAAAACAAAGGAATTCACTTTTTCGGCCCCGAAGATTTTACCGGACAAACCTAAAATCCTACCTTTGAAGCTTGCCTTTACCTAAGGGGATGTCGTCATCAAAATATCAACTGGTCTTTTCTCTTTATTCGCATCCCATTCTGGGAATTCTTGCAGAGCCGTATGTAGTGAAACTACTTGAAAACGGCAGCCTATCCCTCACCTATCAAAAGGTATCCCTGGCCAATGCAGCCGAATATTATCCCGGCCTGCATGAACACGACAGGAAGTTGATCGGGCATCTGGAAAATTTCAACAATTCCAGGCAGGCCGCATGGATCAATGCCGAGCCCAAACAATTTGAATCTGCACTGCTGAAAATTTCGAAGGCAACTGACATCAAAAATAAAAGCCTTTTTGAACACCTGAAAAGAAAAATATCAGAATTCAAAAGCCTGTTTTTCAATGATTTGAATGGAAGCGAGCTGATCTTTGAAATCTCCAAAGACGGCTATCCGGCCACAACAAAAATCCGGTACCGCCCGGAGGTGAAGGTAAAAATGCACTACCGGTTCCATGAGGACAGTCTGGAACTGCGGCCCCGGTTTTCGGACGATGCTCTGAACGGCCTGCCGATTACGGTTTTGGATGAAAATACAGCGGTGATTCTGGTAGGTCAAAATCTGGTAAAACTTCCGAAAGCACTGAGGCCCAATCGCTTTAAACCCTTTGCCACAAAGTCGGCAGTAGAAATTCAGCGCAAGTATTTCAGCGAATATGCGGAGAAGGTTTTGCTGCCGGACCTCAAAAGCGGTATGGGAGAAGCAGAAGGAAGCGTGATTTCAGAGGAGGTTCCCTTTACCCGTGCCGACGTGTACTTTCATTTTACTTTTGAAGGGGAGCAGCTGGCCTTGTTCCAAAAAAAGGAAAAAGCCAATCTGAAACTGCCGCCCCGTCTGAATATCAAGCTTAGCTTCCAATACGGAAACTGGACCCCGGCGGATGAAAAAGTTCAGTCGCATTTCTCTTTCTCTGATGAAAAAGTTCCCCTCATTCAGAGGCACATCCGGGATAAGGAATTGGAATACCGGCTGAAAAACTTTTTGGAGACCCAATGGTCAGTTTCTTTTTCCGGAAATGAGATACAGGTCAGTTTTCTTCATTTGCGGGACAAGATTGTTCCCCTTCTCAACCTGAACGATGAGCGGTTCCGATTTCGTTTCTCTCCTGAATTTACGCAAATCCACCTCAAGCCCTCCAGACTGAATTTCAGGGTTTTGGAAAAAATCGACTATTTTCAGATTGAAGGAAGTATTGATTGGGACGGTCAAAACATGGATTTTCAGGAACTCCGGAATGATTTTGAAATTCAAAACGGATGGCTGAAAAAAGACGGTAAATTCTGGATCATCGGAGAAGAAGACCAGAATTTTCTGACACAGATTTTTCTGCTTTCCAGTCAGAAAAATGAGATTTCGATTCCCAGAAAAACCGTGAGTGCCATAAAACTGGAAAAAGCCAGCGCCTTTGCCGGTCACTGGGAAAAAGTGACAACCCTGCTCCAAAGCAGCAAAGCGGAACTCCCTTCAGAAAATGCCGCAGCCTTTTGCCCCAATTTTACCCTCCGCGACTATCAGCAAGTTGGCGTAGACTGGCTTATCAGCCTGAATGACAACGGATTAGGCGGAATACTAGCCGATGATATGGGATTGGGGAAAACCTTTCAGACTTTGGCATTTCTGCTTTACCTGATTCGCAAAAACACAGAAAAGAAACCTGTGCTGGTGGTGATGCCCAGCACCCTGATTTTCAATTGGGAATATGAACTGAAGCGATTTTCGAAAGAATTCAGAATCCTTGTGCATGCCGGGCCGGGCAGAAGCAAGGCCATGGGGCATATGATGGACTATTTCAATATTGTTCTGGTTTCCTACCAGACCCTGGTGCGGGATTTACCGATTTTTGAAAAGCTATCGTTCTGCACGATGATTGCCGATGAGGCCCACTACCTCAAAAATCCGTCTGCGGTAACCTACAAGGCCATTGAAAAAATAAATACCGATAGCCTGTACCTCCTCACCGGTACCCCGATGCAAAATTCACCGGCCGACCTTTGGTCGCTGTCTGAGCTGTGTAATCCGGGATTGCTGAGCAAAAAAATCAAGCCGGGAAGCGTGCAAAAAATTGAGAACCAACATGTTTTTCAACAAAACCTGAGCCTGATGCAAAAATTGGTGCGGCCTTTTCTATTGCGCCGGACCAAGGAAAATGTACTAAGCGAGTTGCCCGAAAAAACCATTACGGTGGTGCACTGCGGCATGGAAGAGGAGCAAGAAAAAGAATATCTGACTGAAAATCAGATGATAGCAAGTAAACTTCAGGATACCACTCCGATTAATATCAGGAGCAGGAGTGTGCAAATTCTGAAAGCCCTGACCCGGCTGAGGCTGCTGGCCAACCATCCGGCCCTTGTGGGCTACCGACCGGAAACGCCTTCCGGAAAATTTGCCGTGGTAACCGAAAAGTTGGTGGAAGTACTGGAAGAAGGACATAAGGTATTGGTTTTTAGTAGCTTTGTAAAACATTTACAGCTATTTTCAGATTATTTGGACGAGCAAAAAATCGCCTACAGTTTTTTATCAGGCCAAACCAAAGACCGAAAAAAAGAGGTAGAGCAATTTTGCCGGGAGGAGCACCGCAATGTATTTCTCATTTCCCTGAAAGCAGGCGGAACAGGACTGAACCTCACTGAAGCGAGCTATGTATTTCTCCTGGACCCCTGGTGGAATCCCTCTGTAGAAAATCAGGCTATGGACAGGGTGTACCGCATTGGGCAGAAAAATCCGGTGACCATCTATAAATTTATAACCTCCAATACCGTGGAGGAAAAAATACTGATGCTGCAGGAAAGAAAGCAAACCATTGCAAATCATTTGTTTGACGAAGCAGAAATGGAAAACCAGCCTTTGAGTCTGGAGGTGCTGCAGGAAATTCTCATGACAGGAATCGGATAATATTTTGTTTAGCAAATTGTTTGTTTTACTTTTGCGGTCCTTTTTGAAAAAAGTATGTACGCAATTGTAGACGTTTCCGGAAAACAGTATGTGGTGGAGGAAGGAAAAACCATCCAGGTAGACCGTTTGGCTCACGAGGAAGGTTCCTCTTTCGATATTGGCCAGGTTCTTTTTGTATCAGACAACGGATCTGTAAAAGTGGGCACGCCCCATGTTGCCGGCTCTTCTGTAGAAGCCAAAGTCCTGAGCCATGGCAAAGGAGATAAAATATTGGTTTTCAAGAAAAAGAGAAGAAAAGGCTACCGCAAAATGAACGGTCATCGTCAGCAATTGTCATTGGTATCCATAGAAAAAATCAAAGCATAAAAGATGGCACACAAAAAAGGGGTAGGTAGTTCGAAAAACGGCCGTGAATCCCACAGCAAAAGACTTGGAGTAAAATTATTCGGAGGTCAGACAGCCAAAGCCGGTAACATTCTGGTTCGCCAGCGCGGAACCCGCCATCATGCCGGTGCAAATGTCGGAGTTGGGAAAGACCACACCCTCTTTGCCCTCGCCGATGGCATCGTTACATTCAAGAAAAAGGCGGAAGGCAAAAGCTATGTAAGCGTACTGCCTGCATAAGTTTCGTCAGAATACCGGCAATTCTCAGCAACTCATTTAATCCCCCTGCTTGCAGGGGGATTTTTTTTGCCCTTTTGCGCAAATATTTTTTCGAATCGGTATAGGCAGAATCCTCACTTTCAGCAAGAAATCAGCCATTCAGTCCTCAGCGCTGTTTCCCGTCCCGGATTTCGGCGCCCTTTGCCGTTTCCTGCCTGTAAAGCGGCAGTGCCTCTTTACGGGGCGGAGACTGGTTTTTCTTCTTTCTCCTTTTGGGAAGAATTTCGCTAATCCTGTTAAAGCTCTGGGTATAAAGCAACGAAGCTCCCTGCGTGGTGTTGTTGTTGTTCAGACCGGAGAGAATCAGGTTCTGATTGATTTTGTGAAACATTTTTACCCGGAAAATTCCATCGCGGGAGAGCATATACTCCAGAGACCAATCACCGGCAATACTGAGGGCAGATGTCTGGTTTTGGGCGTTGGTAAAACCTCCGTCACGGGTGAGCCTTAGCCGGCCTTCCAGCAGGGTATAGGAAAAGCGAAGTTGAAAATTACTCAAGGCACTGCCGCTCAGGCCGTTCAAATCCACAGACACTTCCAGATTTTCATCAAACTGGCTCAGCCAGGAGCTCAACTGATTGGAAACCAAATCACTAAAACTGGAATAGGAAATGCCGGAGGTTTGAACAAAATCACCCATCGGAGCAAACATCCTGAAAATCATGAGACTGAACACCTGCCGGTTGAGTTCCTGCTCATCGGTGGCAACCCGCGACTGAAAGGCCTGCACATAATAATTGAGATCGGAATTGCGGGGATAATCCTTTATTTCAAGGTCAAGACCGATATCGGGCTTCAACAGTTGCTCGGTCAGCCGCATGCGCACCACCACAGGATACCTCCTTTTCGATTCGGGCCTTTCCTGTATCTGGGGGTCATTGGCAGCCAAAGGAGCAAGAGAAGCATTGAGGTTGTATTCAGCCAGAATATCCATGCTGCCTTCCAAAACAGGTCCGTTCCATGTGATGGTACTTCCAGGCTTGATGTCAAAATCCTTGTTTACCAGATTGTAGGTGGTAAAGTGGTAGTCTCCCTTCTTGATTACATACTGGCCGATTACCGAAAATTCGCCCTTGGTATCGATGATCATTTTGATTTTACCCGAACCATTTGCCCGGATGATATCTCCCGCCTTTTTATCAAAAATGATTTCACCGTAGGCCTCATCGGTGACCTCCAGATTAAATTCCATTTTGATTCCGGAGAGCTTTACACTGGCCACGGTATCCACACGGCTCCTTTCGTCCCTGATTTTTTTGGTTTGAAATGAGATAAACTCTTCCCGGATGCTCTCGCTGGCGGAACCTTCGAGCGGAATAAAAATCCGGGTACCCTTGTTGGTGATGGCATTGGCTTTGATGGAGATATCGTTGAAGCTGCCCTGAATAAACAAATCGCCTGAGCACATGGCAGTGCCGTAATAAATTTCTCCGGGCTTCTGCACCCGGTTGAAAACTGTAAACTGCCGCAACCTGCCCTCGAGCATTACAAAAAACCGATCAAAAAACTGATGGCTGAGGGCTGCCCTGCCCAGCCTGGCTTCCTGACCGTTTTCATCCAGCAATACCACGCCGTCGGCATGGATCTCGTTGGGCAGGAAGGTTACCGGATGATTGAAAAAGTAGGTTGTATTGAGATAATTGATTTTAACCTGACCCTCGGACACCTGCAATGTTCCGGTGAGAACGGGTTTGGAAAAACTGCCTCTGATCAATACATCACCGGTTCCAAAACCACGGAGATTGGAGACATAATTTCCGATAAAAATATTCAGAAACTGAATGTTGAGTCGGGAAACAGCTGCTTTCAGGTACAGGGGCGACGATTCGCCAGGATCGAAATGGCCCTTCAGACTGACCACTTTTTGCTGGTCACGGCTGAGGGTTCCTTCTATGTCAAGATGTTTCTGGTTCTGATTCCAATCGGCTTTCCCTGCAAAATCACCTATGAGAAACTGGTTGTACTCCAGGCTGTCTACATCCAGAAATCCTTCATAGAGCGGGCTGTCTGTGAGGTTGGTAATAAAAATCCTTGCATCCACCAAGCCCCGGATATCCTGTTTTGTGAGGGGCCTGAGGGTGCTGATTTCAAAATTTGAGGCCCTGATTTCCAGGGTATCTTCCGGATTGCCGGTCAGAAACCCACGAACAGAGAGATTCTGATTTTCATTTTCCAACTCTACATTTTCAAACCGCACAGTACCGGTATCCGAAATTTCAATTTTGTTTTCATTGTTGATTTTCCAGATGCGGTCTACCAGTGACAAATAGCTGTTCTCGAGTTGAATTTCAGTGGTTTGCGGATGAAAATGAACCGATCCGAAAATCCTTGCCAGGTTACTGGACTGCTGCTCATCGGCCAATAACTTAAAATTGATTTTTCCATCCTCCCAGACCCCATCCAGCATAAGGTCTTCGGTTTCCACTTGCGAATTCCAGTCCTGCCGCTGAGAGTATACATACAACTCCGCCAACACATCTGCCCGCTCCAGGGTTTTCACCGAAGACAAATCAATATCGGTTTGGTACAGCGCATAGTCCTTGATCCGGATGCTGTCGATGTGGGTGTTGATCATCACCATTTCAGTTTTTCCGAACTGCATCTGAACATTAATCCGGGTATTTTCAGACACAGATATGGGCTGGTCCAACAGGTCGAGAAAAGGATTGGGATTCAGGATGTCGATGTCGGCATTGATTTTATATTCCACTGCATTCTTGCGCCGTTGGGAAATAAAATCATTCCGGTTGAAATCGGTTTTGTTCCTGATTAGCCGGATGTACTCATCTACCAGGTCGCGGCTGTCTTCAATAAACTTGCGGTAGCGGAAACTCCCCTCAAGACTGGCATTGGCGAGGGGAGATTTGAAATTCAGTTTCTTGACACCCTTTTCAACATGGGATTCCAGGGAAACCTCATTGAGGTCCATCCGCTCGTCTTTATACAAGACCCTCAAATTCTTCAAGAATATGGATCCCAGAAAGTTGTCGAAATCAAATCCTTTGAAATGCATGGCGGCCTCTGAGGAAATATCCAAAGGATACGGGGTGAGCTTGAGTTGCAAAAAGTTGGCTTTGGCCAGCAGAGCTTCCAGATCCACAATCTCCTGCCGCTTGGTTAGGTCTACCTTGCCGGTAACATTAAAAATCAGGTGCGGATCTCTTACAGAAAGAGAACCGGCATATTTCTTTTTTTCAAAATGCCCTTTGGTTTTCAGGTTTACATAGTTGTAGCCCAGAATTCCGATCCTTGGAATGGTGGCATCAAGGTCGAGTTTGGCTTTGTTTACGTCAAATCCTTCTCCCTCAAAGCTGCCGTCTATGTCAATTTTCTGAACATAAGCGGACTGTCCGATGAGTTTGCCCAAATCAAAATTGCTGGTTTTGATATGCCCTCGGTACCGGGCTTGCTGCAGAGAATCTTCGGGCAATTCCATTTGCATGTCTGCCTGCACAAAACCCTGATGCGTCCTGATATTCCCGCGGGTTACGAAATTCCGGAAAAATCCTGTAAATGAACCGCTTATATCCATTACTCCAAAATTATTCAGTGCATCGGCGGCAGCCTTACCGGTATAAAATTTAAGGTCTTCGGGGTTTACAAATGAAGATTTCAGGCGGAGGTCAGTAAAGGTTTCATCCACCTCAGGAAGACCTTTCATACTTAGGTTGCCGGCCAGAAAAGTGTTCTTTCCTGTACGAAGCCGAAAGCGATTGAACCGGAAGTCATCCACCGTGCCGTTGAAATTTCCGCTGAGTTCATAGGTTTCAAACCAGTCTTTCAGGCTTGGGGCAAAAAAGGACAGGTCCTGGGTTGAAATTACAGAATTGCTCAGGCGGGCAGACATTTCCACTTTCTGATTGAAATCAGAAAAATCATCCGGACTCTTATACTTAAATACCAGACTATCAGAAACAAAGCTCTCCCCTATTTTGGCTTTCAGGTTTGACAGAACCATATCATGTTTGGTGTACCGGAATCCGGAACTCAGGCTTTTTACCCTTAACCCGGTTGCCACATCTTTGGCTGTCAGGCTTTCTATATCCAGGCCAATGGTATCACGCCTTTGCCAAAAGTTGCGCACTTTTCCATTAATGCCGGCCAGCCGGAAGTGGTAATAATCAAACTGACCCGGAAGAGAGGACTCGGTTTCGTCTATGTACGCAAATGCCATAGACTCCAGATTGACTTTATCAATGGAAAACCGGGGAGGATTGGGTGACCGGGTGGTATCACCGTCATCTACCAAATCCTGGATAGCATCAATAAATTCTACAATGTTTTTTTTTCCGGTTTTTCTGTCCACCCGGATCATAACCAAGCCGTTGGAGGCATCGGCGGCATCGAGGTGAATGTTCCTTTCGAGCAAGGCCTTCAGCTTGAGGTTTACTTTTAGAACCCCGACTTCAATGAGGGGTTTTCCGCTCCGGTCTTCAATTTTTACTTTTGTGATGCGGGCAAAATCCACCCAATCGAGATAAAAGCCTCCAATGGTGCAGCGAAACCCCAATTTTTCGGAAACCCAACCGGCTAATTGCTGTACCACATAGGTTTGAACTGCCTGCGTGCGAAGGGCAAGAGAAAGAACCCCGAAAAGCAGGAAAAAGCTCAGCGCAAGCCAGAACGCCAGCCTGATGAGGCGCTTCAGGGGACGAAGCGAAACCAAAGGCTCCTGTTGGGACAATTGTAAAAGTTGTTTTTCGGATTCCGGATGTAAAGATACGCCTTCCCGCTTGAAAATACCAGAGGGGCCCGGCTTCAAGCCCTGGAGGACCTACTTTCTGAATATCAAGGGATTACAAAAAATATGATGAAGGAATACTAAATTCGAAGACATCATAGTAAATTATTATTCAGGGTTTAAATGGCTTGAATACCAGCTCTATGCGGCATTTGATCAAAGGCATCCAAACCGATGCACCCCCGGGCATCCTGCGGTAAAAAAGTCCAAAATCCTGATAACCCAGATCGGCAACCGCAGCGAAGCGGGTATTCTTTTTCTCAAATTTCAGGGTGGCAGGCAAAGGGATGGTGAGCACAGAGTCTGCAAATTCCCATTTAACCTGGAAGATATGGGTACAGGATTCACCGGAACCGGAAACTACAGGTTCGCGGTAGCCGGTGCGCTGAACTTGCTTGCCCCCCTGCATCAGGTCGGCTCGGATGCGGCTTCCCTGCCGGGAAAACAATACCGGCAGACTGTCCTTCAGCATCTTGAGCTCTGCTTTCATGTCCAGATGACTGTTGTTTTCCTCAACCCTGCAATCCGAAAGTTTGCCTTCAAAAAATCCTGCCAGAACACTTTCTTTTTCCATGAGCAGGGTTCCCTTGTGGAGGGGAATTTTTCCGGATACCATTGCCGAGCTGCTTTGGTTTGCCTCAAAGCGAATGCTTGACCTGGTGGAATCGAGCACCCAAAAACTGGAGCCTTTCATTTTTTCGGTGACTTTGGCCAGTTCGCGGTACTCTTCAGTAAGGCTGTTTTCCTGCCTGCAACCCATACAGCCGAAAAGCAACAAACCCATGAAAATCAAAATCTTATATCGCCAACTCAATTTTGCTTAGATTTTGAATGTACAAAAATCGGGATTTGAAAAGACAGGAGGAAATTTTTAATCGAGGGAGAGACTTTCAAAATACAACATACTGAAATTCAACGGTCTACCTCCCCCATGACCAAATCGATGGAACCAACAATGGCAATCAGGTCGGCCAGCAAATGGCCTTTGGAAATTTCGGGCAGCACCGAAAGATTGGAAAAGGAAGGCGCCCTTGCTTTCAATCTGAGGGGCACATCCGATTTACCATCGGCCGTCATAAAGAAGGCCAGCTCGCCCCTCGGAGTTTCGCCCCTGAAAAAATAATCGCCTGCTGCAGGCCTGATTTTCTTCGGACACGCTTTTTGCGGATCAAATTCCGGAGTTCTTTTGCATGGTCCCTTGAGTTTTTCCAGGCATTGACCGATAATTTTCAGCGATTCAAAACATTCCCTTACTCTGACATAGGTACGGTCCCAGCAATCGCCTGTTTTTCCCTGCTCGCCTTTACCAATGGGAATCTCAAAATCCATTTCACTGTAGAGACTGTAGCCTTCGGTTTTTCGGTGGTCGAAGCAAATTCCGGAAGCCCGCAGCATGGGTCCGGTAAGGCCATAATTTACCGCCAAACCCCTGGGAATCACGCCTATTCCGGCAGTCCTTTGAATAAATATGGTATTGTTGAGCAGCAGGTCTTCCAGTTCGCTGAGCTTGGGCTTCAGATAAGCCGTAAATTCTGAAACCCGCTCCTCGAATCCAATGGGGATGTCGTAAAATAAACCTCCGATCCAAATATAATTGTACAGCATCCGGGCACCCGAAACCCATTCCAGCATCCGCAGAATGTGCTCTCTGTCGCGCATAAGCCAGAGAAACGGGGTAAATGCACCAATGTCCATTCCGTAGGTACCTATGGCAACAAAGTGTGATGCCAACCGATTGAGCTCAGCAACCAAAATCCGGATAAACTCCACCCTAGGATGAATATCCTGCTTGATTCCCAGCCAGTTCTCCATCGCCATTGCATACACATGTTCGCTGTTCATGGCGGCGATGTAGTCCATGCGATCGATGTAGGGAATGATTTGATTAAAAGGAAGGGCCTCTGCATGTTTTTCAAAACAGCGGTGCAGATAACCGATGTGGGGAACCACATCCAAAACCAATTCGCCGTCCAGCACCACTTCCAGCCGGAGAACCCCGTGGGTGGAAGGATGCTGAGGTCCCAGATTAATCAGAAATCCACCTTCCGCAAGGTCAGCTTCCGTCCGGGCTGCAGGCTCAGAGCGTTCCAGGTTTCCCGGAATATATTCGTATTGGATGGTTCGGGACAATCAGGCAGATTTTGAATTGAAGATGAATGAACCGGGCTCCGGGTGGATTTTCATGCACCCTTATTCAATATGAAGAGCAAAAAGAAAGCACCCGATTTCTCAGCAAACATATGTAAAAAAGCCACCCGAAATCAGATGGCAGCCGGCCTCTGAGGCCTTGAAATATTTTTTTTCGTTTTGGCGTTTCGAAACCAAAGATAAAATAATATTCCCCCTGCGATGTAGGGTATGCACATAAGATATAAAATGCCCGTGTTCAGGCCGATACCGTATTTCTGCTGGTTGGCGGAATTGGCTTCTATGGTAGCCTTGCACATGGCACACTGCGCTGCAGCATCACCAAATGCAGCTAATAAAAGGAAAAAAATCAGGACAAAAAGTGCTTTTGACTTCATAATTCAGAAAGGATAATAGGGACGAATCATCAAATATACCATTACTCCTGAAACCGCAACATACAACCAAACGGGAAAAGAAAACTTTACGATTTTCTTGTGCTTGTCGAACTGCAGGCTTAAAGAATAATAGAATGAAAGGAGAATAAAGGGGAGCGCGATGGCGGCCAGGATAATGTGGCTGACCAGCAGAAGATAATACACCATCCGGATGGATCCGGCAGCTGCTTTCTCCGCTTCATCCAGCATACCGTTGTGGTCGGTATCTCCGTATCGGGTTGCAGGACCCTGAAAATGGTAGAGCACATACAGCACCAGAAAACAGGCAGAAAGCACAAATGCAGTACTCATACATGCCCGGTGAAGGGGAATATTTTTATTTTTGATGGCAAAGAGGGCAAGGACCAGGCAAAAGGAGGTAAGTGAATTCAGGGTGGCATTGATTCCCGGAAAAGCCGAAACATCAAAGTCGCCCAGTTTTCCCGTCTGGGGCATCAGAATCAGAAATGCCACCACTGCCGGAATGGCAAAAGATACGATGAGTACAATTTTTCGGTACAATGCCTCCTTGCCGGCATCGAACAGGGATTCAGACATTTTCTTATTGGTTGGTGAGAATTTTGTATTCCAGCATCAAAGTGTCGGTATACAGACTGTTTGATAACCCGTAAACGCCCCGAAGGTTCAATTTTTGATCAAATAAAAATACCCTTGGCGGCGGGGGCAACCTTTTTAAGGAAGGTCCTTTTGCGGTTTCGGTTTCTAACACGGTGTCTTTCATGGCCAAACCGAGGAAATCGGCATCTGCCTCCACTCTCTTTTTTCCTTTCCAAAAATTTGCCAGTGACCCGACTGAGGGCCCCGCCCCACCTGAAGAGAATGAGACCACAAAAGGCTTCAACTTCTTGTCAGCAAAAAAAGGCTCCAGTCTTTTCCATTGGCGGAAGTATTCTTTCGCTTTGGCATCTGTAAGCTGCCTGCCGTCATCGGCGACTACTACAGGGCCTTTTGTGTTTAGTTTTTTCAGGTAGCCTGCCTGATAAGGATACAAATCAATCTCAAATTGATTCTTGCCGAACAGGTGTAAAAAAAGAAAAACCAAAAACGGACCTGCTACCAACAAGAGCAAAAATCCGGTTTTGGTTTTTTTGTTAAGAGGCATTCAATCCTAGCGAACCACCAAAATGGAATCGCCTTCCACCATGAGAGCAATCACCAGCCAAACGATAAACAAGACAGGAATTAAAACACTAAGAATAAGCGCCTTAACCTCGTGCTTGAGGTGCATAAATTCAGCAACAATAAAGAAGGCCTTTACCAAAGTAAGAATCAGAAAGGTAGAAATTCTGAACATCTTATTGTGAGAGGTAAAGGCAATAAGAAACTCAAGCGCAGTTACCCCGAGAAGAATCCAGAAAGTTCTCCAAATGGCTTTGGTATTGGCTTTTGGCAATTCGCCCGGCTGGGCAGCATGTGTATTTCCCATGGTGTCAGATCAAATAGAAAAATGTAAAAACAAATACCCAGACAAGATCCACAAAGTGCCAGTACAAACCAACCTTTTCAACCATTTCATAATGGCCCGTCCGGTCGTATACTCCAACTGCTACATTGTAGAATATGATAATATTGAGGATGACACCGGACAAAACATGAGTTCCGTGAAATCCGGTGATGAAGAAAAACAAATCAGCAAAGGCAGGAGGACCATATTCGTTCTGCACCAAATTGGCACCGTGGAAGATTTTCCCGTTGACCAAAGAACCCGCCTCAGTGCCGGAAATGAGGTGGGTCCATTCCCATGCTTGACACAAAAGGAAGGCAATTCCACCTAAAATGGTCCAAAGCATCCACTTTTGAACATCGTTGCGATCCATTCTGTGGCCCGCTTCTACCGCCAATACCATAGTTACCGAACTCATAATGAGGATGAAAGTCATGATACCAACGAAAACGAGCGGCAGGTGAACCCCGTGAAAAAAGGGTATACCATTGAACACCATGTCCGGAATCGGCCAATATTCCTGAGAGAAAACAAAATCCTTGATTTCTCCGGTGTAAGCCGGATTGGAAAATCGGATGAGCCCGTAGGTGATGAGGAGGGCCGAAAAGGTGAAGGTATCGGAGAGGAGGAAAAACCACATCATCAGCTTGCCGTAGCTCGCTTTCATGGGTTCAACGCCACCACCCCATAAGTTAACCTTTGCAGAAGTTGAAACGCTGTGTGAAGCCATTCTTAAAATTTAATTCGGGTGCGAATAAATAGGTTTTTTCAATTTGCACCAAAGCCCGTGTATGTATTCCGTGGGTAATGGCAAAAAAATGCATCAGACTTTTCAGGTTTTCAGGGACTTTATCCAAACAGAATCTTCTTCATTTTTTTGAATTGAAGTTGCTTCGTTCTTTTTTTGACCCCGAATGCTAAAAAAACTGGCCAGTCAAACCGCCACCTATGGCCTTACCAGTATTCTGGGCCGCCTGATCGGAAACCTGCTCCTGCCGCTTCAAACAGCCAGGCTGAGTCTGCGGGATTTCTCGGTGCTGTCTGAGATACTTGCCTATGCGGCTGTGTTATCGGTGATTTTTCCGCTGGGCCTGGAAACGGCCCTTTTCCGGTACAGCAACGATGACCTGAGCCGGAAGGAGGAAACCGAACAAAAGATTATCTCCATTCAGATTGTAGTAGCCCTGTTGCTTTTACCGGTTTCCTGGCTTTTTCTGAGCCTCCGGCTTACAGAACTGGAGCCTCTGGATTTGTGGATCATTTCGGCTACCCTTGCCTCAGATGGAATAGCCGGCATTTTTCTTG
This sequence comes from Hymenobacteraceae bacterium, assembly GCA_947459175.1. GTDB lineage: Bacteria > Bacteroidota > Bacteroidia > Cytophagales > Flexibacteraceae > CAMDMI01. Next base: position 12,482 of record CANHCT010000008.1, on the reverse strand, counting down.
CCCGAATCCGAAACCACAATCAAAGCATAAGATTTCTGATAGTTCGGCTGGCATCTATCGGCATCACCATTTTGCTCAACCTGCTTTTTCTTTCCGAAACACCCTTTTTTGATAAAATTAATCCTATTGGGGTCAATTTCAGGCTGATTGTTTACATCAACTTTGCCGCTTCTGTCCTCACCTATATTTTCATGCCGGAGGTAATCAGACGTTTCCGTTTTTTATGGGATCGCAACTTTCTTAAAAAAACATTGATTTTCTCTGTTCCTATGGTGATGATGAGCATTGTGGGAGTGAGCAACGATATTTTCGGAAGGATATGGCTGGAAAGTCTGACACCGGCCGGTTTTTATGGAGATATCCAAAACAAAGACCTGATCGGAATTTACTCCGGTTGTGCCAAAGTGGCGATTTTCATCAATCTGGGCATTCAGGCCTACCGGTATGCGGCAGACCCTTTTTTCTTTTCCATTCAGGACAAAAAGGATACGGCAGGCTATTTGTCAAAATCTTTAACCTGGTTTGTGGGGGCCGGGCTGATGGCATTGGTGGCCATTCAATGCAATATCGAACTGATTGTCAAGGTCTTTCTTCGGAAACCGGAATTTTTGCTCGGGATGGATGCCATTTTTATTTTGCTCCTGGCCAATTTCTTATTCGGGGTGTACTACAACCTTTCTTTCTGGTACAAATTTTCTGAGCGAACTTATTGGGGTACCCTCATCTCGATTGGCGGCCTGTCCATCAATGCGGCATTGAATTTCTTATTGGTACCTGTTTTGGGCATGACAGGTTCGGCTTTGGCCCTGCTGGCCTGCTATCTGTTTATGTGCGGGTTCTCCTGGATCAAGAGCCGGGAGTTTTTCTCTGTTAATTGGGCCTATTCAAAGGTGTTTTCTCAAATTGCTCTGGCATTGGGTCTGTGTTTTGTTTCCCGATACCTGAACCCTGAAAACTTTTGGCTTCAAACGGTGGAAGGCATTCTGCTTCCGGCCATTTTGTTGCTGTACATTATATGGATTCAGAAAGCGGAAATTTTTAAACGATTCAAGATTGAAAACCCCGGCTAAAATACCTGGCATTGTACGGCTTCTTGGTCAGGGACTTACCTTCCGGATTCCGAATGCTGCGAATGAGGTTTTTGTCACTTTCGACGATGGACCCATTCCCCTCCTCACCCCCTGGATTCTGGATTGCCTGGATGATTTCGGCGCCAAAGCCAGTTTTTTCCTGGTAGGCGACAATGTCCTCCGGTATCCTGAATTGGTTGCCCGTATCCTGAATTCGGGCCATAAAATCGGCAATCATACCCACAACCACATCAGCGGATTTAAAACCAAAGTGGCGGATTACCTCAAAAATACAGAAAGTTGTCAGGATGCGCTCGGGCATTCGTTACCAGCGGGATATTCGCGGATTTTCAGGCCACCTTACGGACAGATTTCCCCCCGGCAGGCATATCTATTGAAAAAGCAGGGTTACCAAATCATCATGTGGGATGTGCTCAGCAAAGATTATGACCCTTCCGTTCCGCCAGAGGCCTGTATTGCCAATGTGCTGGATAACATAGAAAGCGGCTCCATCATCGTGATGCACGATAATCTGAAAGCTGAAAAAAATATAAAAGACTCCCTGCCTTCGATTCTGTCCGGAATCAGACAAAAAGGGTTTGGATTCGGATTGCTGTAATCCCTTATTTCCAAAACTGAAGCCCGCACTCAAAAATAAATTGTTCAAAAATTAGGCTTTTTGATTTCTCTTTTTTCGTTTTGCAGGGAAATGGAATTTCGCCTTCTCATTTATTTATCGCTTTTGGTTTGGCTTGCAGGAGGCTGCACGCAGGAAGAGGAAACCCAAAAAGCACCGTTAAAGAAGGAAAATTGTGATTTGTACATCCGGCACATCAAAAAGCTGGAAAATCTGCTAATCGAAACCGACAGAAATGCGGACAGGCTGGAAAATGTCCTGTATACACTTACGGGAAACAACCTCCTGATTGATGAGAAAATCAGGTTGGTTCAAAAAATCAGGCATCAGCCCGGACAGGAAAAACTGCTTCAGCGGACCGCATCCGAAATCATCCTCATTTTCAGGTATTCGCGGTCTTTGCTGGATTCTGCCGAACGGGAAATCAAAATGTCTAAAATCCCGCAATCTTCGCTTTTACCCATAATTGACAATGTACGCAACTATATCAGCCGGCAGGAGAACTTGTTTATCGAGGTGAATGGCTCCATTCAAAACATCAGCCGGCAGGTAGCCGAGCTCCGCAAAGAAGTGGAGCAGCAGAAAAAACGGCAGGCCAAACCGGGAAAAAGAAGAGCCTCCGATACACGCTGGCTGAACGAAACGGAGGAAGAAGCCTACCAGAAGAAAAACATATATTATATGGTGGGAACCAGGGATGAACTGACCCGAACCAGGGTAGTGGAAAAAAAAGGCGGAGTTCTGGGAATCGGCTCTACCCTTCGCCTTTCCGACAAGCTTGAGGACAGATACTTCCAAACCGCCGATTTTATGATTATGAAAGAAATTGCCCTGGGCAACACCGGTAAGGTAATCATCATCACCACCCATCCGAAAAATTCCTACCTTATCGTAAACACCCCGGGGGAAAAATTTCTGAAAATAACGAACCCCGAAAAATTCTGGAGTGCCAGCAATTATCTGGTGGTTGAAGTAGACTGAGTACAAGGTCTCTAATACCCCGGAATCTTATTCAAAAAGGCTCCGGCAAAATTCCGGTTTCATTTCGCCTTCCGGATTTGCCGCTTCGCCGGCCGTTCCTGCATGCCACACCTTCCGAAAGTTGTCCCTTGTGGAAGCCGGTCTTTCCTTTGTTGCATCAAAAATTAAAATCTTATGCATCGTATTTATTTCATTTCAGCCTGGTTATTGGTTCTGACATTTATCCTTCATCCGGCATTCGGACAGGGCACACAAACCGTCCGGGGAAAGATACTGGACGAAGCCAGCAAGGCGCCCGTTATCGGGGCCTCCATCATACTGGTACGGCCCGAAACCCCGCTGATTGGTGCCACAGCCGATATGGAAGGCCTTTTTAAAATTACAGGTGTGCCGCTTGGCCGGCAAACTTTTCAGGTAAAAGCCATCGGCTATGAATCCAGGATGCTGGCCAATGTGGTGATTACGGCAGGAAAGGAGGTGGTGCTGGAGGTGGTACTGACCGAATCGGTAGTGCAGCAATCGGAAGTGGAGGTCACGGCAAAACGCTCAGAAAATAAGTTGATTACCAATAACGAAATGGCACTCATTTCGGGCAGATCTTTCAATGTGGACGACACCAAGCGATATGCAGGTGCTCTGGGCGACCCGGCCCGGATGGCAGCCAATTTTGCCGGTGTGATTGCCGGAAACGACAGCCGGAACGACATTGTGGTGCGGGGCAATTCGCCTTCGGGTATGCTTTGGCAAATGGAAGGCCTGAATATTCCCAATCCCAATCATTTTGGCTCTCTCACCAGCACAGGAGGACCCGTCAGCATTTTGAACAACAACAACCTGGCCAAGTCCGACTTCCTTACTTCTGCATTCCCGGCGCAATATGGCAACGGCCTGTCCGGGGTTTTTGACCTTCGGCTGAGAAACGGCAACGATGAAAAAAGAGAATATCTGGCGCAGGTGGGCTTCAATGGTTTTGAAGTGGGTGCCGAAGGACCTTTTTCAAAAACCAACCCAAAAAAAGGAAGCTGGATTTTCAACTACCGCTATTCCACATTGGGGGTATTTCAAAAAGCCGGAATTGAATTCGGAACCGGCAATGCGGTACCCAATTATCAGGATATTAATTTCAAAATCAATCTGCCGCTGAGCCCCAAAGTAACCCTTTCGGCATTTGGAATGGGAGGCCTGAGTGATGTGAAATTTTTGGGAAACAAAGAAGATACTACGGGTAGCAACCTCTATGGCAGTGAAAATGAAAACATTATCGTAAACTACGGTGCCGGTGTTGCCGGGCTTGCCGTCGACATTCAAACCAGTAAAAAAAGCAACCTGAAACTGGTAGCCGGCTATTCTGCCACGCTCGAAGATTTTGCAGGAGATTCCATCAGCACCAAAACCCGGAAGGAATTCCCCTCCGGAAAAGCCCTTTTCAAAACAGGTAAATACAGTTTCAATGGCCAGTTTGTGCATAAATTCGATTCACGAAACAGCATCCATGCCGGTTTTTATAATGATTTGCTCAGATATAACCTTTTCAATAAAGACATCTACCAGGGAACCCGGGATGTGGTGAGGGTAGATAGGGAAGGCAGTTACTATCTGGGGCAAACCTATTTGCAATGGAAACACAGATTCAGCAACCGCCTCAGTGTAACCCCCGGAATTCACGCCCAATATACCAATCAGGGAAATGCTTTTGCCATCGAACCCCGAATAGGGGCCCGTTATAACCTAACAGAAAATCAATCTGTTAACATCGGATATGGGCTGCACAACCAGATGCAGTCGGTGTACACCTATGTTGTAGAAACACCAACAACCGGCGGCGTGCAACAGAGCAACCGGAATCTGGGATTTACCAGAAGCCAGCACTTTGTGTTGGGTACCGAAAGGCTACTGTCTCAAAACACCTCGCTGAAGGCCGAAGCTTACTACCAATGGATTGACAAGGCCCCCGTTACTGCCGACGGATCACCGGATTCTTATTCTGCACTGAACACAGGAAATGATTTTGCCCCCGACGAACAGGATTCTCTGATAAACAAGGGCTTAGGAAAAAATTACGGCGTCGAAATCACCCTGGAAAGAACATTTACCAAAGGTTTCTATTACCTGATTACCGCCTCGGTTTTTGAAAGTAAGTACCGCGGGTCAGACAACATCTGGCGCAACACGGCTTTCAATACCGGATATGTTTTCAATGTGCTGGCCGGGAAGGAATGGAAAGTTGGCCGGGAAGGAAAAAATGTTTTTGCGCTCAATGTGAAATTTTCCACCATCGGCGGAAGATACCTGACCCCCCTCAATGCAGAGGCTTCTTCGCTGGCGCAAACAGCCATTTTTGAAGAATCCAGGGCTTTTTCAGAAAAGCAAACTGCCTATCTGAGGGCAGATGTGAAACTTGCCTACCGCCTCGAATTCACCAAAAGCACTTTGGAATTTGCCATCGACCTGCAAAATGTGAGCAACCACCAAAATGTATTCAACCGTCAATACAACCGCCGGACCAATAAAATTGTAACCCAGTACCAACAGGGTTTTTTCCCGGTTCCTTTTGTTCGCTACACCTTCTGAAAAAACCCCTGTAAAATATTGTTTTTCACAAGCTTATCCCATAAAAACATCCGAAGAAAAAAGCAAACCAAACAGGGAGAAAGAAGAAATCACTACCTTTGACTTTCCGGAAATCCATGAAAACCAAAAGGCTGATAAACACATCCAAGGCCGGGCCGATGAAGATAAAGGACAGGACGGCCCGCATCATTGGAATTCCCCTCGTTGCGTACGTCATGCATCTGGTATTTTCAAAAACCCAGAACCCGGATGCGGGTTTTTCGACGGGCTTTTTTATTGCCTTTTTGCACACCTTCACTTATTGGGAAGGATTGAGGCAGATTTGGATGCGACTCCAGGCCAGAATGCCCCATTATTCCCAAACCGGCCAAAGGATTATTTACCTGACCATCAGTGTCTTGATATTCGGAATGCTGGCAACGGCAGCCATTGAGTTTGCAGGGAAACTGATTTTCGGATGGCCCTGTACATTTCAAATGATGGCCCAGGGATACCTCATCGGACTTGTTCCTACGATTTTGGTGATCATGGCGTATGAATCGGTATATTTTTTCCATTCCTGGAAAGAAAAAGTGCAGGAAGCCGAAGCCCTGGCCCGCACACAACTTGTTTCCCAACTGGAGGCCCTGAAAAGCCAGCTGGACCCCCATTTTTTATTCAATTCCCTGAATGCCCTTGCCTCTCTGATTGACGACAACGAACCTGCACAGCAGTACCTGAGCAGACTGGCCGATGTATACCGCTATGTATTGCTCAGCAAAGATAAGGACACCGTCAGCCTGAAAGAGGAAATGGAATTTGTGGATTCCTTTCTTTATCTGGCGAAGGTTCGGTTCCGTCAAGGCCTTGAAGTGAAAAAATCCATACCGGAAGAACTCCTTTCACGAAAAGTGGCACCCCTGGGAATACAACTTTTGGTAGAAAATGCATTGAAACACAATGCCATAACGCAGAATCAACCCCTGCAGATTGAGATTTTTGCCGACGGAGATTATATCCGCGTAAAAAATGAGATCAGGCCAAGGGCACATCTGGAATATTCCTCCCGGTTGGGTTTAAAAAACATTCTGGAGCGATATAAAATTCTGAGCAATAAGCCTGTGGAGATATTGAACGACCAGATTCAATTTGAAGTAGGGTTGCCGCTGCTTTCATCCTGAATTAACCTGCATGGTGTGGTAAAATGAAAAAGCTGTTTTCCCCCGAATGAAATACCGGATTGTCATCATCGAGGATGAGCCGCTGGCTGCAGAAAGGCTCAAAAAAATGCTGCAGAAGCTGGATTCGGATATAGAAACCGAGGCTTGTCCGGACTCTGTTGCCCATGCGGTTGAATGGTTCAAATCGCATCCGCAGCCTGATTTGGTATTCTCCGACATTCAGTTGGGGGACGGGATTTCCTTTCAAATTTTTGAAAACCAGCTTGTGGGTTGCCCGATAATTTTCACAACCTCATACGACGAATATGCCATCCGGGCGTTCCGGCTACAAAGTCTGGATTATCTGCTGAAACCCGTAAAGGCGGATGAATTGAAATCGGCCTGGGATAAGTTTTTAAAAATCAGAGAAAAAACAGAAGCCCCCTGGCAGGAAATTCAGAACCGCATTCGCGGGCTGATGCAGGACATGCATATACCCAAATGGCCGGTTTACAAAGAGCGTTTTTTGGTACGGCGGGCCGACCAGATTATTCCTGTACAGGTATCCGAAATTGCTTATTTCTTCACCCGAAACGATTGGGTTTGTTTGCAAACCTTTGATGGAAAACAGTTTATGATAGATTTCCGTTTGGACGAGCTGGAAACCATGCTGGAACCCAGGCAGTTTTTTCGCCTGAATCGTCAGTTTATTGCAGCCCTTCCCGCCATAGAAAAAGCCCATCACCACCTCAATGGTAAACTGAAGATAGACCTTCAGCCGTCTGTGCAGGACGAGATTTTTGTGAGCCGCGAAAAGGCCCAGGCCTTCAGGGCATGGTGGGAAGGTTGAATTCCTGCAATTTACCCGATTGAATTCCGCAAATCCATGCATTTTTGCCGGACCGGATTTTGTTCTCACCATAATGGCCTAAGCGGGACAATGGTGTGCCATGCTTACCTGTCCGGATACTTTTTTCAACGCGATTGGCTTGAATATGAGCAAATTGTACGCAAGATTACTTTTTTGTCTGCCATCTGTCCTGCTTGCCTTGGTTTGGGCATGCAATGAAAAAAAACCAACCACAACCAAATCTTCTGAAGAAACTGCTGCTGAGGAGCAACCTGCAACAGTTTGGATGAAAGACAGCCTGTTCAAGGACCAAAGCCTTTCTTATTTTTTACCCTCCTCCGCCCCTGCGTCACCGGTTTGCCTGATTTTTTTTGACCCGCAGGGAGAAGGATGGGAACCCGTTTCCCTGTACAAAAATCTGGCTGCAACCCATGGATTTGTCTTGGTCGGGTCGAACTTTTCCAAAAACGGGATGGACATAGAGGAGGACAAAGCCATTGTAAATCAGCTGATTGAGAGAATAAATCAGGAATCCGGACTGGATTCGGCCAGATATTATGCCGCTGGATTTTCAGGCGGCGCCCGGGTGGCCCTTCATCTGTTGCTTCTGAATACCGGATTCCGGGGAGCAGTGTATGCAGGTGCGCCGGGCAATCTAGCGGTGTACCAAAAGCCGGTATTTGGATTCGCCGGTAACAGGGATATGAACTATGCCGACCTGCTCGCATTCGACGGCCAACTGGCAAATCAGGGTTCGCATTTTCTCCGGGAATGGGAAGGCCGGCACGAATGGCCATCGGAATCGGTAATGGAAGAGGCATTCAACTGGCTCCATATCAGGGAAATAAAACAACCCTCCCGATTCGATTCTACTCTGAAATCCCTTGAAAAAAAATGGAAAAGCGAAAAAAACATCCTGAAAAAAGCCATGTACATGAAGCAATCGGATTTTCTGAAAGAAGCCTTTTCCGGCAGTCGCAGCAAGAGTAAAATTCTGGAAGACCTTGAGAATTCGGCTGTCTGGATAAAAGAAACATCCATCCGGAATGAAGAATTGAGCAAAGAACTGGGTTTGAAAGAAAGTTATGGCCGGGCTTTTTTCGAAAAGGATACCCTGTGGTGGAAATCAGAAATTGCTGCCATGCAGAAGGGAAGCCGTTACCCGGAAAAAAACATGCAGCAAAGGCTTTTGGGTTATTTTTCTCTTGCCGGATACTCCCTGGCCCACAGAGCCCTGCAGGAAAATCAGTGGGATTTGCTTGAGAAAATTCTGTTTATCTACAGGCAAAGCGACCCGGAAAATGCCGAAGCCTGGTATCTCACAGCATTGCTGAATGCCAGGGAGCAAAAAACTGAGGTGGCCATTTCCAATCTTCAGCAATGCAAAAAACTGGGCTTCCGGGATCAGGAGCGGTACGAAAAAGAAACGGCCTTCAGATTCATCCGAGACAAGGCTGCGGTATCCTTCAGGTAAATTCCACTTTTTAGGGGATAATAATCCCGATTATGGCTCCCATATTTGCCTTTATGGTCCCGAATTTCAGGAAGATATTGCTTTTGTCCGTCTGCACTTTACTTTCTCTGTCGGGTAAAGGGCAAACCTATACAGCCCGGGACTCATCGGAGGTAATGCAGTGGTATGCCAAAGGCTTCGATTGGGAATCCATCAATCTGGATTCGGCCATGGCCTGCTACGACAGAGGCCTGAATATCAGCAAGAGAAAGGGATTCCTTTATGGTCAGGTGAAATACTATTTCAATGCTACGGCTGTGCATCAACTCCGGGGAAATAAAAAACTGGCGCTGCATCAAAATCAAACTGCGGCCATGCTGGCCCTGAAATCGGGGAATGGAGAACTGATCGGAAAATCCCTGTTTAATTTGGGCATCAGCTACACCGGTATGGGCAAGCCGGATTCCGGGTATCTGTACCAAAGCAGGGGCTTGCTGAAACTGGAAGCCATAAAAGACAGCCATGGCATTGCGGCCTGCCTTTCGAGCATGGCTAAAATCAAGGCTGACCAAATGAAATTCGCAGAAGCGTATGAACTGAATAAAAAGGCCATTCTGTTGCATGAAAAAGGATTTGGCACCTATGTATATGCTCAAGCCCTGAACAATATGGGCCTGGCCCTTTGGAAACTGAACCGCAGAAAAGAGGCAGAAATGGCATTTAAAAAAGCCTATCGGCAAGCCCGGAAGACGGGGGACATTCAGATTCAGTGTTCTGCCCTGTCGGGATTGGGGGAGATACTGAAAGTGAACCACGATTATCAGGGATTGAAAACCACCGGACAGGAGATTTACCGTATCGGCAATGCCCATCAACTTTCCGGAGCCAAATCAACCGGCCTTTATTTGGAGTCACTCGGTTATTACTATACCCGGAATTACCCAAAAGCCCTGGAGCTGGCCCAAAAAGGATATGCAGAAGCTGTAAAAGATTCCTTGCTGGATGAAATGGACAAATTGATGGGCACCATAGGCACCATATTCATAGGCCTTGGAGAATTGGAGAAATCCGACTCTGCCGATGTGCTGAGAAACGAAATCAGCAGGAAAATCATGTCGCTCGAGGTTGATAAAAACATTGAATTGGCAGATGCCCGGTCCAAAGCCGAAATCAGGCAGCTGCAATTGGATGTGGAGCGAAAAGCCAATATGCTGCAAAAGACTGAAAATGAATTAAAGACGCGTTTGATTTCATTTTTGGCTGCTTTGATTTTGCTGACATTTTTTGTCGTTTTTCTGATTATTAAAAACCAAAAAAAGCAGGAAAAGATTGCCCGTCAGGAGGCTGACATTCAAAAGCAGAAATGGCAGGATTCGGAAAACCGCCGTCAGATAGAAGTGCTGGACAGCCTGATCAAAGGGGAAGAAAACGAGAGAACCCGGATTGCCCGGGATCTTCACGATGGATTGGGCGGACTGCTTTCGGGGGTAAAAATGTCGGTTACCGCATTGAAAAAAGACCTGCAGCTCTCCGGCGGGCAAGATCAAATTCTGAACAATTCGCTGGTGATGCTGGAAAATGCTACCGGCGAAATGCGCAACATCGCCCGAAACATGATGCCCGATGCATTGCTGAGGTTTGGCCTGGAAAAAGCCCTGTCGGATTATTGCTATTCCGTCTCATCCAAAAGCGGAACCAGTATCCATTTTTCGTGCAGAAAATTGGATTTACCGGCTGGTCATCCGGCCTGTATTCCTGTGTACCGGATTATTCAGGAATTGGTAAACAATGCCCTCAAACACAGTCAGGCTGAGCAAATTATAGTCCAGCTTTCCCAAAACGAAAACATACTTTTAGTAGAAACAGAAGACAATGGCATCGGCTTTGACCCTCAGGAAGCCGGAAATAAAAAAGGAAGCGGATTCAACAACCTCCGCAACCGAATTCATTATCTGAAAGGAAAAATTGAAATACAGTCCTCACCCGGAAAAGGCTCCTCTTTTTACCTGGAAATCCCTGTTTAATCTTCCCCCAAACATCCGCATGAAGTCCATACACCTGCTCATTATCGACGACCATCCCATGGTCATCGAAGGCCTGAAAGCCCTCCTGCGCAACCTGAATTTTCTGGAAAGTATTTACCAGGCCAACTCAGCTGAGGCGGGCCTGAAGTTGCTTGAAAATGGGCAGATTGATATGGCATTGATTGATATTCAACTGCCCGATATGTCGGGCATTGACCTTTGTAAGGTGGTCCACGGCCGCTTTCCAAACCTCAAAGTACTGGGCATGAGCAGCCACGGCGATCGAATTTATGCACAGGAAATGATCCAAAACGGGGCCTTGGGATTTTTTAACAAAGCGGCAGGTCCGGAGGAAATTGAAAAGGCGATGCTGGGGGCATTGCAAAATCAGATAACGATATCGCTGCCGGACCAAAACACCCCGCAATGGAAAACAACCTCCCATGAAAAACCGGTATTAACCCGCCGCGAACTGGAAGTTTTAGAGCTGATTGCCAAAGGATTAACCAATAAAGAAATAGCCGATAAGCTATTTGTAAGTCCCAGTACGGTAGATACCCACCGGAAAAATCTGCTGGCCAAATTTGAGGTCTTGAATACGGCAGCCCTTGTGCATCTGGCCGGAAAGGTGGGCCTGGTTTGAAGGCATGAAAGACTTTCGGGGAAAATAATCTTTTCCCTGTTTGCTTCTTTCGCTTGTTTTGAAAGTTTTTTAACAATCTCCCGAAGGGTTCCTTTTCTGAACCATGGCAAAAGAAAACCTCAGCATTCCCCGCGGGACCCGAGATTTCGGGCCGCAGCAAATGATGGTGCGCAACCACATTTTCTCCACCATTCGCACTGTTTTTGAGCAATTTGGCTTTGCACCCCTGGAAACCCCCGCCATGGAAAACCTGAGCGTACTCACCGGTAAATATGGCGATGAGGGCGATCAGCTCATTTACAAGGTATTGAACTCCGGGGACTTTCTTTCCGGTGCAGATGCGGCAGATTTTTCCAAGGGCCACAAAGCCCTGCTGAAAAAAATTTCTGAAAAGGCCCTGCGCTACGACCTCACCGTTCCGCTGGCCCGGTATGTGGTCATGAACCGGCACCAGATTACCTTTCCTTTTCGCCGGTATCAGATGCAGCCCGTCTGGCGGGCCGACAGGCCTTCTTTTGGCCGCTACCGGGAGTTTTACCAATGCGATGCCGATGTGGTGGGAACCCGGTCCCTTATTTGTGAGGCAGAAATCTTCCAAATGATGGTGGCAGTTCTGGAAAAACTTGACATTCAGGATTTTGTAATCAAAATCAACCATCGAAAAATCCTTTCAGGTTTGGCTGGTTTCTGCGGAGCCCCGGGCCGCGAAGCCGAAATGAGTGTGAGTCTTGACAAACTTGACAAAGTGGAATGGACCGTGGTGGCCGATGAACTGAGAAAAAAAGAATTTTCTGAAGCCTTTATTGAAAAGCTCAATGGCTTCCGGACAGGTCTTCTTTCCTTTTATTCTACTGATTATCAAAATCTTAAGACCCATTTATCAGAAAATGAAGATTGCCGGAAAGGCTTTGAAGACCTGGACAAAATGACTTCTCTTTTGGCAGGATTCCCCGAGGTACTGGCCCTTATGCGCTTCGATCTGAGCCTGGCCCGTGGCCTTTCCTACTACACCGGGCCCATTTTTGAAGTCGTGCCGCAGGGCGTAAAAGTGGGCAGCATTTCCGGAGGCGGCCGCTATGATGAATTGACCTCTGTTTTTGGAGTAGACGGAATC
>CANHCT010000007.1 GCA_947459175.1 Hymenobacteraceae bacterium | reverse complement strand
CGGATATCGAACAATTCAATATTCCCTACTGTCTCCCCAGTATTGGTAGCCAAAATCAGGTAGTCGGAAGCGGGATTGGGGTAGGCAAATATGCTTGTTCCGGCAGGTAAAGCATCCACAGAAATCTGATCACTCAATGCCCTGGAAGAATCACTAAAAATCTGTAAAACCCTAAAAATCTGATTTTCAGCTTTCAGGTCCACCGGAATTTCGAGTTGTTGGGGACTACCGTTTTCAAATTCCGTTTTGGAATGAGAGAAAAAGTCGAATCCCTCTGACTTCTGCTGCAAAATGATTCCTTTCAGTTGGTTTTCCGGGTGAAAGTCAATCAAAAGGCGGGCTTTTTTTGGTTCAAAATCAGGGACATGATAAAAGTCTCGGATGGCAGACTGGGCTATCCGAACCGAAGCGGGTGCAAGGATCCCGTTCAGGGTAATTCTGGAACTCTTCAGAGTCCTGTCGCCCCGCCCGAATCCGCCGGGAAAGGGATGGTTATAAAAACTTCCGGAGAGTACAATATCTTTTAAAGATTGAGACCTTGAGGAGCCGTTTCCGTTTCCTCCGAAATAAGTCAGAGACGCATTTACAGAGATCCCTGTCAAAAACACCTCTCCCGAAAGGGAGCGGAAGCTGCCATTTCCGTTTCCGCCCCGGAAATCCAGGTTTGGATTTCTGTTTTCCCCGTTGAGGCTGATGCTGATGGAAATATTGCCGGATGAACCATCCCCATTGCCACCCGGAAATGCAAAAGGATTCTGACCGGATAAAGAAGAGTAGGGAACATAAACTCCGGTACTTCCGTGTCCGCCGCCTCCGGGGTAGTGAAGTGGATCGGGTGAGCCGTTTAAAGTGATTCTCAGAAGTTTCCCGACGCCGCCATTGCCATCACCACGACCATTTCCTCCCGTAAAAAGCGGAATGTCTCCTGAGCCGTTCAGCAATCTGAACCCGCCTGAGGCCCGAAAACTTCCTTCGCCATTTCCTCCGGAAAACTGGCCGGAAGAAATAAAAGCATAAGTCAGGAAAAAAAGGCAAATAAAGAATTTCATTGGGATAGATTAAGGAACAGACCTTACTCCTCTTCCGCTGGTAGTAGATGTCCTTGAATAGAGGGTTGCGGCCTGACTTCGACTTGAAACAGAACAGTTTAGGCTGGTTTCGTTAAAAGCCCCGCCTTTTAAACCGGTACCTGTTCCGGTAGCATCAGGCCAATTCGTCACATCTGCATCGCCGGCAGATGAAATGGCCCCGTTACCATGAAGTCCGGTAAAATTTCGGCCTTGTGCCACTCCAATGGAAACGGTCCGCTCCCAAAGATTTCCCGACATCTCCATTATACCGTAAAATGTAGCACCGGCCTGAACCCTGGTAGTATTGCTGGCGGCAAACATTCCAACCCTTCCGGGTCCGGTTATGCCCGTTTGGCTCCCCAACATACAATTTGCGCCAGCGTTGGATGCAATTTCATTGGTCAAACCGGGATTGGTCAAACCGGTTGCAGGGGTGCTGGATGTTGTTCCCCATGCAAGTTCTCCCGCCACAGCGGGAAGTGTTCCCCTGCAGGCCTTTTCAAATTCTAACTCTGTCATGGGACGCAAACCGCTCCAATCCAGGTATGCAGCCAAGTCGGCCATGCTTAAAAAATTACAGGCTAAAAATGGATTTGTTGTAGAATAAACTCCATTGGCAACAGAAATCGCCAATCTGACTAAAGTTGAATTGGAAAATCGATTCACAGACTGGGAGGCGGTTAATGTATTGAGAAAGTCTACATATTGCTGTTGGCTGATTTCGTATTTCATACAATAGAATCCGTTAAAGCCATTGGGCCAGGATGCTGCAGTTGGTGCTGTCTGGCCGGTCGGATATCCTCCTGAATTGGAGGCTGGTGCTGTTGTAGCATTTGCGGTACTGATTGTGGTCCTGGTAAAACCATTTGAGCCGTCACCGGCCGAAAAGGCACCTCCCGGAACAAAAACCATTTCTATGGCAAATACCTGAACCTCGACAACAGCATTGTCGGCAACAGAGTTTGCTCCGTATGCCCAGCGCAATTGTGCACTGTTGGCTGTAAAGGTTCCCGACCCGGATGTATTGCGGTATATAAATGCACCCATTCCCGGATTGGTCGTGGCATTGTATGTTGATCCGGGCGTGAGCAACCCAATATCTATCGTGCTGCCGGATGGTGCAACCTGGCCGGTATTTGCCAATGAAGCATGAAGCCAGTTTCCTCCGGCAACCCTGTATTTTACAAAAACCCAGGCTGCGTCCCAATTCGTGGGTCCAAACGCTACTCTGTGCGAGTTCTCCCATGTGATGTTAAATTGAACCTGAGTGAAGTTGGCGGCATTGTTGGTTCCTGCGGAAGTATTTTGACCCGTAAGGGTCACATTGCTTACCGAGATGTTGTTGGCACATAGAAAATTCAATGTGCCGAAAAACAATGTGGAAAAAATTGCCCCGAAAAATGAGATGGATTTTTTCATGGATAAAAATGGCTAAGAATTAAATTGTTGGTAAACTTCAAAAAAATCTTGAATTACTCCAAATTTTTTTCTAAATACTTAAATTTAAAAAGTTTTGTTTTGATAAAATTAAGTTACAAAAATCAGAAAAACAAAATTTGTTTTCCAAATTTTTGATTGCTTTTTGAGATTATTCAGCTATGCTCCTGATTATCAGCATTCCTTTTCCGAAACTTTTTGTTATCGTTGTTTTTTCTTGCTCCCATTTCTCTTCCCGTTTTCCCTGATTAAGAAAAGAGGGCTTTTTGCTGATTGCATATCCTTGAAGTTATTTGCATCAGTTTTCCGGCTCCGATGGAACCGCCTTTTGGAAAACATCAATCTTATTTAACCGCGTAGACACTTTTTGAATTGAAAGATTCCGGTAAGTTTTTTGTCATTGATTTCGACTCCACATTTACACAAGTGGAGGCCCTGGATGAATTGGCCAGAATTTCCTGCGCAGGCTTGCCTGATGCAGACCAGATACACGAAAAAATCCGGGCCGTAACCGAACAAGCCATGTCGGGCCGGCTTTCATTTGCCGAATCCCTGAAAATCCGGGTGGGACTGCTGAATGCCAATAAGTCCCATCTGGCGCAGCTGGTGGATACCCTGAAAAATAAAATATCCGAATCCTTTATCCGGAATAGGGACTTTTTCTTTGCCTTCAGCCCCCAAATCCGCATCGTCTCTTCGGGTTTCAAAGAGTTTATTGTTCCCATCGTTTCTGATTTTGGCATCGAAGAATCCAATGTGTATGCCAATACCTTTGTGTTTGACGACCGCGGCTGGATTACCGGATACGATGAGGACAATTATCTGAGTCAGGAAAAGGGAAAAGTGAAGCTGCTGAAAGAACTGCAGCTGCCGGGAGAAGTATATGTTTTGGGAGATGGCTACACCGATTATGAAATTCGGGAAGCTGGCCTTGCCAATAAATTTTTTGCCTTTACCGAAAATGTGGAGAGAGATATGGTCATTTCTGTGGCAGACCACAAGTCAGCAACTCTGGATGAATTTTTGTACGACAACCAGCTGCCCATGAATATAAGCTATCCCAAAAGCCGGATTTCTGTTCTGCTTTTGGAGAACATCCATTCTCACGCCATCGATTTGTTCAAAGCCGAGGGATATCAGGTAGAAGCCTATCCCGGAAGTATGGATGAGGACGAACTGTCTGAAAAAATACGAAATGTTTCCATTTTGGGAATCCGGTCCAAGACAATTCTGACTTCCAGGGTATTGCAAAATGCCAACAAACTGATAGCAGTGGGTGCCTATTGCATCGGAACCAATCAGATTGATTTGGAAACTTGTCTCAAAAAAGGCGTTGCAGTATTCAATGCACCCTATTCCAATACCCGCTCCGTGGTGGAACTTGCCATAGGAGAAATGATTCTCCTGACCCGAAAAATCGTGGAGAAAAGCAATCAGATGCACGCCGGAAGATGGGATAAATCTGCCAGCGGAAGTTATGAAGTCAGGGGAAAAAAGCTGGGCATTATCGGCTATGGAAATATTGGGACACAACTGTCTGTGATTGCCGAAGCTCTGGGTATGCAGGTGTATTTTTATGATGCAGTAGACAAACTGGCTTTGGGCAATGCAAGAAAGTGCCACAATCTTAATCAGTTGCTGGAAATTGCCGACATCATTACCGTCCATGCCGATGGCCGCAAGTCCAATCAGAATCTGATCGGGGAAAAGGAATTTGCCAGAATGAAAGACGGGGTGGTTTTTCTCAATCTGGCCCGCGGCCATTTGGTAGATATTACAGCCCTTGCCCGGGCCCTGCGCTCCGGTAAGGTTAGGGGTGCCGGCCTCGATGTGTTTCCCGAGGAGCCAAAAAACAACCAGGAGCAATTTTTATCCGAATTGCAGGGTTTGCCGAATGTCCTCCTTTCCCCTCACATCGGCGGCAGCACTGAAGAGGCCCAATTCAACATTGCCGATTATGTTCCCAACAAAATCATGGAATACATCAACACCGGCAGTACCTACATGAGCGTGAATTTTCCTGAAATCCAGCTTCCCGAACTTGCCAATGCGCACAGATTGATTCATTGCCACGAAAATGTGCCCGGCATCCTGGCCAAAATCAACCAGGTGCTGGCCGGTCACCAAATCAATATTGTGGGCCAGTATCTGAAAACCAATGCCCATATCGGATATGTGATAACCGACATCGACAAAGAGTACAGCAAAAAGGTGATTCAGGACCTGAAATCCATAGAGGGCACCATTAAATTTCGGGTGCTTTATTGATTTTTTTGTAAAAGACTGAAGTACAGGACAATGCCATCATTTTCTCCGGCCCTCATTTTTTCTGCTTCAGCGGGGGTTTTGTCTTTCAGTCCGCAGAGGTGCAGGAGTCCGTGGCAGCATACCCGGATGTATTCTTCTTTGATACCGGCTCCGATTTTTAGTCCGTTTTCTTCCACCCGATCTGTCGAAATATAAATGTCACCCTCCAGCTCACCGGATTTTTCCGATTGGTCAAAGGTGATGATGTCGGTGAAATAGTCGTGGCCCAAATAAGTTTGGTTCATTTCAAGTAACTCCGGGTCAGAAACAAACACAAAATCGAGTTGCAAAATCTTGTGTCTGTGTTTTTCTGCCAATGCTTTCAGGCATTTTTTCAAAACATTTTTATCCGGAAAATGCCTTGCAGGAGCGTTGTGGAAACCAATAGCCATAGAAAATCGGCCGGCTTTTCAAAAGGGTTTTCATTTGCCCTTTTGTTCCGGTTCGGGGACAAAAGTCGGCATAACACTCCTTTTTGGAGTATTTTAAAAAAAATTTTTTTGTTTTTCCGGACGACAGGTCAATTGGTTGTTACCGACGAATGAAAATTTACTTATTTTTTCTAATCCTTGATTTTGAGGACATTAAAACCTTGTTCGATTCGTTGCCTACCCCCATGCAGAGTGAAAAATTTGAAAATTACACGAACTCCTGCTGACGTCTCAGCCCTGATTTATGGGCATTCGCCTATAAATCAAATTTTTTTAAGGCCATTACGTTTATCAGCAAAGGGAATATTTAATATACTTGCGACCGCAAAATTTAATTAAGCAATTATCTGAAAGACAAAAATTCTGTTAATCCAATTCTAAAGTTCAATGGCTAATCAGAAATCAAACGCCGGCAAGGCAAAATCATTTTTCGCCAGCATCACCATGGTGATTATCTTCATTTTCTCGGTGATATTTTACATGTTCGTTTTGGGCAACCCCGAAAATTTTCAGGGAGGGGATGTGGCCAACCATCCCATTGAAGAAGGTATGGGGAAGTGGCTGGGCACCGTGTACAAAGGGGGGATAATCGTTCCCGTCCTCATGTCCTTCTTTCTGATGGTGATTACCTTCTCCATCGAGCGCCTTCTCACCATAGGCAAAGCTACCGGTACCGGTTCGCTGGATGAATTTGTAAGAAAAGTAAAAACGATGCTCAGCAACGACAATATAGATGGTGCCATTTCCGAGTGCAGCAAACAAAAGGGCTCAGTCGGCAATGTCATTCAGGCTGTTTTGCACAAGTACAAAGAAATGATGGGCGAAAACCAGATGGCGAAAGACCAGAAAGTTCTTGCTATCCAAAAAGAACTGGAAGATGCCACATCCCTCGAATTGCCAATGCTGGAGAAAAACCTGACCATCCTGGCAACCCTGGCTTCGGTATCTACTTTGGTAGGTCTTCTCGGAACGGTATTGGGTATGATCCGCGCTTTTGCCGCTCTTGCGCAGGCCGGTGCTCCCGATTCTTCAGCCCTTTCCACCGGTATCTCTGAGGCCCTCATCAACACAGCCCTGGGTATCGGATCTTCGGCCTTCGCCATTATCTTTTACAACATTTTCACCAGCCGGATTGACAATCTGACCTACAACATTGATGAGGTAGGATTCAGCATCATCCAGACTTTTGGTTCCAAGGTTGGTTCCGTGAACAAATAATTTGAGTTTAGGCTCGTTCAGGAGGACAAATGACTAAGGTAAAAATTCCGCGGAAAAGCATTGCTCTGGACATGACAGCCATGTGCGATATGGCTTTTCTTCTCCTGACCTTCTTTATTTTGACCGCCAAGTTTAAACCGGCAGATCCGGTGCAGGTAGATACCCCTGCCTCCATCTCGGATGTGAAGTTGCCCGATAAAGACATCATGACCATCTCCATAGACCGCCAAAGCCGTGTTTTCTTTGGAATCGATGGTCAGTTTGACCGGGAAAAAATGCTGGAGTTTGTGGCAGGAAAATATAAAGTGGGTTTTACTCCGGAAGAAATCAAGCAGTTTTCGCTGATGAGTTCTT
Organism: Hymenobacteraceae bacterium; assembly: GCA_947459175.1. Taxonomy (GTDB): domain Bacteria; phylum Bacteroidota; class Bacteroidia; order Cytophagales; family Flexibacteraceae; genus CAMDMI01. Next base: position 40,322 of record CANHCT010000007.1, on the reverse strand, counting down.
TTGGTGTTCCGGTTGGAAACCTCAGAGAACTGCTCGCTGCAAAGGACAAGGTTCAATTTCCCCAAATGGGAATTCCCTGCGACTCTGCCGCCAACGAACTGACCGACTGGATTGCCTATGCCAGGTATGCCAATCCCAAACTGAGGATTACCATAAAAGGAGATGAAAATGCCGGCTATGAAGTTGTGGATAAGGTAATTAAAACGCTTCAGGAGCAGAACATCAACAAGTTTAATCTAATTACTGACCTCAAGGCCAAACCCAAAATCCTTTGAAGGGCTTGTGCTGATAAAACCGAAATGACATGGCAGATATAGACACCGGGGGGGGGAAAAAGGTTTCCACCCGAGTAGACATGACACCAATGGTTGATCTGGCATTCCTGCTGGTTACTTTCTTTATGCTGACCACTACCTTCAATAAGCCGCAAACGATGGAGGTAAACATGCCGGAGAAAAACCAGAAAAATGAAACCATGAAGGTGAAGGAATCCAAAACCACCACCATTGTTCTGGCCGAAAACGACAAAGTGTATTATTACACCGGGGTCGAAAATCCCGAGGTCAAACTGACCAATTTTTCTGAATCCGGGCTCCGAAAGGTATTGTTGGAAAAAGTAAAAACCATTCAGGATCCAATCATCATCATCAAGGCAAAAAAAGAAGCCAAGTACAAGAATGTGGTGGATGTGATAGACGAAATGGCTATTACCGGGGTGAAGATTTATGCCTTGGTAGACATTACTCCAGCCGACCTAGAACTTTTGGCCAAAGCACCTTATTAATCCGAAACCATGGAAAGTTTAGATTATAAAAAGGCAAGTTTCAACGACCTGGTTTTCGAAGGGCGCAACAAGAAGTATGGCGCCTTTTATCTGAGAATCATTTATGATGAATATGTCCTCAGGGCGATGGGCATTGCCATGCTGGCTTTTGCTCTGTTCACCCTCGGGCCGGTTATCTGGGAAAAGTTGGTTCCCGAAGAAGTCATTCAGGAGGAAAAAATTGTAACGGTGGATCCCAAAATGATAGAGCCTCCGCCCATCGATCCAAAAACGCCGCCCCCACCACCGCTTCCTTCAGCACCACCGCCGCCGCAGGTTTCTACGGTAAGGTTTGTACCGCCGGAAGTTGCGCCAGATGAGGAGGTTATCGAAGAAGATCCACCAAAACAAGAAGAGCTTCAAAAGGCAGTGGCCGGAACAGAAACGGTTCAGGGCGACCCCAATGCCGATCCCAACGAACTCAGTCTGGATCAGGTGGGAACAGGCGATGTCATTGGTGCCCCGGCAGAACCAGAGCCGGAATTCACCTTTGTCGAGCAGGACCCCGTGCCCCCCGGCGGCGACTTACAGTCTTATTTCTCCAAAAATATCCGCTATCCCCAAAAGGCCATCAATGCGGATATCGAAGGCAAAGTGTTTGTTACTTTTGTGGTGACCTCTTCGGGCGATGTAGATGATGTGAAACTTCTGAAAGGCATTGGATACGGTTGTGACGAAGAAGCCATCCGGGTAGTAAAAGCCATGCCAAAATGGTCTCCGGGTAAAAATGGCGGCCGTGAAGTAAAAGTCAGGATGAATATTCCCATCGTATTCAGACTGGCCCGATAGAGAAAAATTTTAAACATATTCAGCCCCATTCTGTAAAGTTTGGGGCTTTTTTGTTTTTTGCATCTTTGAATTTCTATTCACATTGTATTGAACCATGCCAAACGCCAAAAAATCTAAAAAGGAAGCCCTGAAGCCGATGGTTTCCGGGCCCAAATCAAAATTATTGATGGAGATAGCCTGGGAGGTCTGCAATCAGGTAGGAGGCATATATACCGTTATTCGGTCCAAGGTGCCGGCCGCCGTGGAGCATTGGGGCGAAAACTACCTTTGCATCGGGCCGCTGATTCATAAAAATTATGCCTCTGAATTTGATCCTCTGGATGTATACGATGATGTCTTTGGCAAGGCAGTTCTGAAGATGCGGGAAGCCGGATTTCAGGTTCTGTATGGTCGCTGGCTGGTATCTGGTAATCCCAAAGTGGTATTGCTTAACCCCTATCAGGTCTACGACAATCTGGGGGTAATCAAATACAACCTCTTCGACAGGCACCACATTGAGGCCCCGGGAGGCGATACCCTTTTTGATCAGTGCCTGGCTTTCGGCGAAACGGTCAGGCTGTTTCATTATTTTTTGGCTCAGGTTGAAGAGTCGCATGAATACCTGATGATGAGCCATTTTCATGAATGGATGGCCTCCACCTGTATTCCCGATTTGAGGAGAGAAGGCCTTCCCTATCAAATCGTTTTTACCACACACGCTACCCTGCTTGGCCGCTATCTGGCCATGAACGATTCTTTCTTTTATGACCATCTGCCTTTTTACGACTGGCACAAAGAGGCCGGCAATTTCAATGTTCTGCATACCGTAAAAGTGGAACGGGCTGCTGCCCACGGATGCCACGTGTTTTCCACTGTATCGGAAGTTACGGCCCGTGAGTGTTTTCACCTGTTGGGCAGGCAACCCGATGTGATTGTTCCGAATGGCCTTAATATTGAGCGTTTTACAGCTTTGCATGAATTTCAGAATCTGCACAAGCAGTACAAGGAAAAAATCAATGAGTTTGTAATGGGACATTTTTTCCAGAGTTACTCCTTCGACCTGGATAAAACCCTGTATTTCTTTACCTCCGGCCGCTTTGAATTCCGCAACAAAGGATTTGACATTACCCTGGATGCCCTGGCCCGGCTGAACTGGAAAATGCAACTGGAAGGACTCGACATGACGGTCATTATGTTTATGGTGACCAAGCAGCCATTCCATTCTATGAATCCCACGGCGCTTCAAAACAGGGCCATGATGGAAGAAATCCGGCAGACCACCACTTCCATTGAAAAAATAGTAGGGGAAAAACTGTTCAATGCGGTTGCCTCCAACCCCGATACCCGGCAAATTCCCAACCTCAACAATTTTGTGGATGACTACTGGAAGCTCAGGCTGAGAAGGATTGTCCAATCCTGGAAATCAGACAATTTGCCCCTGGTGGTGACCCACAATCTGGTAAACGATGCCGCCGATGAAATTTTGAATTCCATCCGGAGCCACGGACTCCTCAATCACCGCAACCACAAAGTGAAGGTGGTGTACCACCCCGACTTTATTGCCAGTACCAATCCCCTGTTTGGTATGGACTACACCCAGTTTGTGCGGGGTTGTCATTTGGGGGTTTTTCCAAGCTATTATGAACCATGGGGTTATACACCGCTGGAATCGATTGCTTCCGGAGTGCCTACCGTAACCAGTGATCTCTCAGGCTTTGGAGATTATGTGCTCAAATCGATGCCCGACCACGAGAAAAACGGCATATATGTTACCCACCGGCGGTACAACAGTTACCAGGATGCGGCAGAGCAATTGTCGGAGCAGATGCTGAGTTTTGCCAGGCAGAGCCGCCGCGACCGGATTACTCAGAGGAATTATACCGAGCGGGCTTCCGTCCTCTTCGATTGGGAGTACCTGTACGAGTACTACAAAAAATGCTATGAAAAGCTGGGAACCGGATATTGAGGAAATTAAACTTCTCCTCAATGCTGGTGTTGGCCGCTTACCAGATTGGCAAATCTACTGAAGAGATAGCGTGAATCGTGAGGACCCGGGTTAGACTCGGGGTGATATTGTACTGAAAAGGCTCTGCCGTCTTTGGATTGCAATCCTTCTACAGTATCATCATTCAGATTTATGTGTGTTAAAATCAGGTCTTTGTGGTTTACGAGGGCTGACTTTTCCACAGCAAATCCATGGTTTTGGCTGGTGATTTCACAGTGACCGGTAAGCAGATTTTTTACCGGATGATTCAATCCCCTGTGGCCGTTTTTCATTTTATAGGTAGAAATTCCGAAGGCTCTGGCCAGCAGTTGGTGTCCCAGACAAATGCCGAATACCGGTTTCCCGGTTTTCAGTATGGCCCGAATGGTGGAAACCGCTTGGTCCATCACGGCAGGATCGCCGGGTCCGTTGGATATAAAGTAGGCATCGGCTTCCAGCGATAGCACGGGTTCCAATTCAAAATTCCCGGGAATTACATGGCAATACAAATTATTGTCAATCAATTGATTGACAATGTTTTGTTTGATGCCAAAATCCAGCACTACCACTTTTTTGCCCGATTCATTACCGGCCAGATAGGGCTTTGCTGTCATCACCATACCGGCAAGTTCCAGCGATTCCATATCCGGAATACCTTCCACCTCGCTTCTCAGCAAATTTTTATCGGTTTGGATGGATGAAATGACGGCATTCATGGCGCCCTTGTGGCGGATGTGGCGCACCAGTTTGCGGGTATCTATACCGGCAATGCCCACAATCCCGTTTTCTGCAAGATAATTGTCCAAATTGTCATCCGCCCCGCTCCGGGAATAAACCGCAGAAAATGAATCGCAAATCACGCCCGAGACTTTCACCGAATCCGACTCGGTCTCGCTTTTTACCACCCCATAGTTGCCGATATGCGGCATAGTATGGATGATGATTTGGCCGAAATATGAGGGGTCGGTGTAAATTTCCTGATAACCGGTCATGCCGGTGTTGAAACATAATTCTCCCCCGGAGGTGCCCATTTTTCCAAGGGCTTTGCCATAAAAAAAAGTGCCGTCTGCAAGAAGCAAAACGGCATCGGGTCTTTGGGCAATTCTTATCATGGAGCTTTCAGGAAGGAATTTCTTGGTTATCAGAATGTTGCCTGGCCTGGTAAGCAAGGCCGTAAAACTTCATTTGCTTTACCATGGAGAGCAGGCCATTGGACCGGGTTTGGGCGAGATGGCTGGTCATGCCGATTCTCTCAATAAAATACAGGTCGGCAGAGGCAATTTCTTCAGGGGTATGGCCCGACAAAACCCGAACCAGCAAACTTGCCAGTCCTTTTACAATGACGGCATCGCTGTCGGCATCAAAGTACAGAAGGCGGTCTTCGAAACGGGGCACCAGCCAAACTTTTGAAAGACAGCCTTTGATCAGATTTTCTTCGGTTTTATATTGCTCAGCCAGGGGAGGCAGTTTTTTTCCCAGGTCGATAATGTATTCGTACCGGTCGGTCCAGTCTTCAAAAAGTTCAAACTCTTCAATAATTTCCTGCTGAATCTGATGTATAGAAGAGGATGACATGGTCTTGCAAAGTTGTTGGCTACAACTTTTTAAAACAAAAAATCCGGCCTTAAAAGACCGGATTTTTTTATTCCTGAACTGGTTTGATAACCAGCTTAATATTTGGTTAGAATGGTATATTCGGAAGGTGGCTTAAACAGCCTTTATGTGCATCAAAAGTAAAGCCCAAAAGTGGCCGGCCAAGCATTGGAGAAAAATTTCGATAATTGGCAAGAGGGCAACACTTTCGTTAAAATTTTGATACAAAAAGCCGATTTTTTTTAAAAAATTAATAAAAAAATTTTTTCGAAAGACAGGAATCAGGGCAATATTGAAATGGCGCGGGACTGCTTTTTCACCACTTCTCCGAAAGGTTTCAGGCTCAGGCCATGATTTTTTGCAAATGTTTCAAATTTTTCGGCCGCTTCTTTTTGCACCGAAATCAGCAACCCTCCGCTGGTCTGCGGATCGGCAAGCCAGTGTTTTTCGGTGTCGCTGCCGCCTTGAATTTTGGCACCGTAGCTGGCCAGATTTCTTTTGGTTCCCCCCGGAATACAACCTTTTTCGAGCAGAATCTCGGCTTCCGCCAGTTTAGGTACTTTGGCAAAACTGATTTCGGCTGAAACATCAGAAGCCTCGCACATTTCCAGCAGATGCCCCAGAAGTCCGAAACCGGTGACATCCGTTAAGGCTTCTGCTTCAGGCCATTCTCCCAGCAGGCTGCCGATTTCATTGAGGGTAATCATCTGGTCTCTGGCTTTTTCCAGCGCCTGAGCAGAGGCCAGACCCCGTTTTTGGGCCGTAGTGATAATACCCACTCCTATGGGTTTGGTCAGATACAGCATCGAACCGGGGCTTGCCCCTGCATTCCGCTTTACATGTTTGGGATGCACCATCCCTGTAACGGCAAGGCCGAAAACCGGCTCAGGGCAGTCGATGCTGTGACCACCCGCCAGGGGAATGCCGGCTTTGGAGCAAACCACCCGGCTGCCCTCTATCACCCGGGCCGCCTCTTCGGCAGGAATTTTATCTATGGGCCAGCCCAGTATGGCGATGGCCATCAGGGGTTTGCCCCCCATGGCGTACACATCCGAAATGGAATTGGCCGATGCAATTTGTCCGAAATCAAAAGGGTCGTCCACAATGGGCATAAAAAAATCAGTGGTGCTGATGATGGCTTGTTCATCATTCACCCTAAAAACCGCTGCATCGTCTTTGCCTTCGTTGCCCACCAGCAAATCAGAAAAATGATGAACAGCATCGAAGCGCTGAACAATTTGCTCAAGAACGGCGGGCGAAAGTTTGCAACCGCAACCGGCCCCGTGGCTGAATTGGGTGAGTGCAATCGAGGATTTTTCAGACATGGCTTATTTCGAAACGGAAAGGACAAAGGTATGGTTTTGGTCCCGGCCCGAAAAAAGCAGATAGTAAACACCCGGCCCAATGGACCCGGCATCCAGTTCTCTTTCGCCTGAAATCGCATCATGCTCCCAGATTTTCAGGCATTTACCCAAAGGAGTAACAAGAGAAATCCGTTCCGGGACCGGTCCGGTCCAGCGGATTTTCCGGTTCTCCTGCAGGGGATTGGGGAAAATATTCCATTCGTTTGTGCGCTGCTGCCGGGAGACGGCATTCGGACCGAGGCGGTTTACCAAAAGGGAAAGGCCACCCCCCATGTTGCCCAAAGCCATTTCAGGAAACCCGTCCCCGTTGAGGTCTGCCAGTGCGGGTACTATGGCCCTTCCCCAGGTACGGAAAATCCGCTGAGAAAAAAGGTCGTTGTGGTACCAGACAGAGTCGGCAGGAAAGGTATTGCCCGGTATCTGAAGAAAATTTTTGAACCACTTCAGGTTACCCGAAAAATCGCCCACCGCCAGATCAGAGGTTCCGCTTTGGTCTACATCGGCAATGGCCAGGCTGGAGCCTGAAGCACCCGGATAGCGGGCTACATTGCCGTAGTTGGAGTTGATCAATTGCAACTGAAGGTCGGGCCAGGTGCCGGTGATTTTCCAATGCTGAATGCGCCCGTTGTTGTATTTTCCAACCAGCATATCCCGGATGTTGTCGCCGTCCACATCTGCCCAAACGGGCGAATCGTACAGGTCGAAGGCAAAGGGATAGCGGATGGCCGAACTCAGCGGCCCGAAACTCATCGCTTGCCCGGCGGGACTTTGATTGATCAGAACAAAAAGTCGTGTGCTGTCGGGAAGGATGGGGCTGATGGTACCCTTGGCTGAAATCCATCCGAAATCTGTGGCCCCGTCGCCGTTGAAATCGCGGACAATTGGCCGCATCCGCTTCCTGAACAATGAGGAAAGACCCAGAAAATCATCTGTTTCCTGTGAAAACCGGGGTGAAAGCGGTGTACCGGTATTTCGGAAAAAAGCAATTTTTGCCTGCACCAGGCTTCCATTGCTGATGCCCAGATTGCCCACCCAAAGATCCTGATCTCCGTCGCCGTCGGCATCGGCAAAGGCCGGACTGCTTTCCTCTCCGGTATCCAGATTCTGATTCTGGAAAAAATCTTTCCCCACCCATTGAAATTCCGGACTTGTGGTACCCGTGTTTCGGTAAAAATGGGATCCTTCGCGGCCATTGATGGCATACGACTCCGAAATATTGCTGAAGTAGGTCGGACTGATGATAATGTCTTTTTTATTGTCGAAATCCATGTCCAGGTGATAGGCAGAAGGAAAAAAAGGAAGTTTTACATATTGGGCAGGATTCGGAAACAAGGTGTCGGAGGAGGTAAACAATGCCGAAAAGGGTGTTCCGCCATTGCTGAGTCGGTTCAGCAGGGGACAGCCCAAATCGCCCACCAGAAGGTCTTTGTCGCCGTCGTCATCCAGGTCGAGGGCGCACAGTTGTGAACCAATATGCTGAATCCTTTCTGCCGGATCGGGATCTGTGCCCGTTCCGGGTCCCGGCATTTGCCCGAAACAACCGGTATTCAATTTGATTTGTCCGCATACGGGTGAAGTGGCAAACCGGCCAAAAACGCAGGTGTCTTTTCTCAGCACAAAGCCCCCGCAGTTGCCGGTGTTTTCCAAAATCAGATTTCGGTGGTATTCCACTGTATTTCCCGAAAAATCGAAATTCAAAATATCCAGATCGCCGTCGTTGTCCACATCAGTAAAGGAGGGCGCACCATACACATTCACCTGAATATTGACCGGCCCGCTAAGGCCCTGACTGAAAAGTCCGTCCGTTTCCAATGCAAAAGCCACCGGCCCGGGCCCGAGGCTGATGTTTTTAAAGACCTTTATCCCCAAAGCGGTTTGGGTAAACAAATCCAACTTTCCGTCGCAATTGAAATCTGCACTGGCCATCCAGCCGGTTACATCGGGTATAAAATTCTCATAATCAGAATTATACTTCCACACCAGATTGCCGTTTTGAAGAACAGCCAGAAAGGTCAGCACCCGTTCCGAATTTTTGTCAAAAACCAGAAGGTCGTTTTCTCCGTCGTTGTTCAGGTCGCAGGGCCAGAACTGCCCCGAATTGTAGGAACCGGACCATGGGTTGGCCAAATCGCTGCCGTTGACCGATACACCGGGTGCAAAGGGCGAAAAAGACAAATTCTGGGCCATGAAATCCGTTATCTGTATGAAAAAGAAAAGGAGAAAACAGCAGATTGGTTTGGTCATGTGGCGAAAGATAGAAAAAATTCGGCTCTCTGCTTTACTTGCAAAAGGATTACATTTTCGAAACATACTCTGAAGCAATGGCAGCACTTTGCAGGGCCAGTGGAATGCCTCCGCCGGGATGAACTGTGCCCCCGCAGAAAAACAAATTGGGAACCTGTCTCGAGAAATTGGCATGCCGGAGAAAGGCCGCAAAACGGTCGTTGGAATTGGAACCATACAAGGCCCCGCCGATGGCACCTGTCCTGGCTTCCAGACCCCGCGGGTCCAGCAGGGTCTCTTCTTCTATTTCAGATTCTGCCCGAAAACCCAGTTCACGGGACAGGCGTTCCAACACTTTGGTACGCGTATTTTTTATCAGCAGGTCCCAGTCCTGACCTTCGTTGGCCGGGGCATTTACCATCACAAACCAATTTTCGCCATAGGGCGGTGCATCTTCGGGTCTTTCTTTTGAACTGATATTCAGGTATATAGTAGGATCTTCCGGCATTTCTTTTTTGCCAAACAGGGCTTCGAACTCGGCTTCATAATCGGATGAAAAGAAAATATTGTGGAGTCCGGTAAGGCTGGTTTTTCGGCGGATACCCCAATACCAGATGATGGCAGAGGTAGACTTCGGTAATTTCAGGTAGCGGTTTCCTGTTTGGTTCATGCCCAAAAGTTTGGAATAGGTTTGGCTTACATCGATGGCCGAAACCACCACATCGCCTGCATGAAATTGCCCCCTGGAAAAGAGGCCCCTGATTTTTCCGTCCTGCATTTCCAGTTTTTCGACAGGAGATGAAAAGTGAAATTCAACCCCCGTTTCCGCAGCCAGCCTGTACAGGGAATCGGCAATCTGGTACATGCCGTTTTTCGGAAAAAAAGCCCCGATACCAAATTCCAGATGCGGAATCATACTCATCACAGCCGGAGTCTGGTAGGGGTCAGAGCCGTTGTAGGTGGCATACCGGTTAAACAACTGTATCGTTTTCGGATTGGAAAAAAGCCGGGCATGGTATCCGTTCAGGCTTTGGAGCAAACCCAGTTTGTACAGGCCTGCATATGCCCGCAAGGCCCTTTTGTTAAGAAATGCCCCGGGCTGCCTCAGACATTTTTCCAGAAAAATTTTACCGATGGTTTCATATTTCCACTGACCCCGCTCCAGATAGGTCCGAAGGGTTTCTGCATTTTCGCCAAGTGTTGCCGACAAAGTCCGGATGAGCTCTTCGCGGTCGGCGGAGGCATTAAACCGCAGGCCGTCGGGAAAAAAATAGCGGCAAACCTCATCCAGCTTCCGGAAGGGAAAACCGGATGCTTTTTTTCCCGAAAGCCAGAAAAGTTCTTCTACCAAATGGGGCATGGTAAACAGGGAAGGCCCTGCATCAAAGCGGTAATTTCCCAACTGGATTTCGGATAATTTTCCACCCGGAAAATCATTGGATTCGAACACTTTAACCGAAAAACCCCGGGCTGCCAACCGAATGGAAACCGCCAGTCCGCTCACTCCGGCTCCCAGCACAAGGGCAGTTTTTTGAGATACCATGGTTTAAAAAAACATTTTTTTTTCGAATTGTTGTGCCGCTTTTTTCTTTTTGATTCTGAACAGGCTCCGGGGGGCAAAAAATCGGGAGTATGGCAAAAAGCCCTGAGATTTCTGTTATACTTGCATTTGTATTCAGAGACAACATCAAAACCGTATGCTGAACATCGTTCTCTTTGGTCCGCCCGGCGCCGGAAAGGGCACTCAATCTGCCAAATTGATTGATAAGTACCAACTTATCCACCTATCCACAGGCGATTTGCTCCGCTCCGAAATTGCTGCCGGAACTCCTCTGGGATTGAAAGCAAAGGGCCTGATGGATGCGGGCATTCTGGTGCCCGATGAAGTGGTGATTGGTATGATAGACAATAAGTTAAGCCAAAATCCGGATGCAAAAGGATTTATTTTCGATGGCTTTCCCAGAACCATTCCCCAGGCAAGCGCCCTCGACACCCTCCTCACCCAACGGAGTACCGCCATATCGGGCATGATAGCACTGGAAGTAGAGGAAAATGAACTCATCAGCAGGCTCTTGCTCCGGGGCCAGTCTTCCGGCCGGCCTGACGATCAGAACGAGGAATTGATTGCCATGCGGGTGAAAGAATACAACACCAAAACTGCCCCCGTGGCCAGCTATTACAAGGACCAGAAAAAATATTTTTCGGTGTACGGCATCGGCGAGATTGATGAGATATTCATTAAGTTGTGTGCCATTATGGACAAACTGTAGGCCGCCAAATTCTGCTTTTCAGCCCCCCGGTCTTCATTATCTCGTGTTATCATTTTGTGCAGCCTTTGGCCGGTTGCGATTTTATTGCTAAATCGCATGCCCTTTCCAAAAAAAATTGACATTCCGAAAAGGGGATACCTGCTGCCAACATGCTGGAATACATCGACTTGATTGAACAAACCTTTGAATTTCCGACTGAAGAATTCAAAGTGGAAAACAACGAACTGGTTTTTAACGGGGTTCCCCTCATGCCCATCATTGAGGAATATGGTACGCCTCTGAAAATCAGTTATTTGCCTAAAATTTCCCAACACATTCAGAAAGCTAAAAGCCTTTTTGCCAAAGCATTTGACAAATATGGCTACACAGGAAAATATACCTACTGCTATTGTACCAAGTCGAGCCATTTCCGGTTTGTGCTGGAGGAGGCCCTGAAAAACGATATCCACATCGAAACTTCATCGGCCTACGACCTGCCGATTGTGCGGGAGTTGCACAACAGGGGCCTGGTTTCCAAAGATACCTTTATCCTGTGCAATGGCTACAAACGCCCGCTTTATCTTCAGTATATCAGCGAGTTGATTAATGACGGCTTCCACAATTGCATTCCCATTCTGGACAATCTGATGGAGATTGACTATTATGAGCAAAACATAAAAGTCAATTGTCAGGTAGGTATCCGCATTGCAGCGGACGAGGAGCCCAATTTTGAGTTTTATACTTCCCGGCTGGGCATCCGCTACAACGATATTCTGGATTTTTACAAAAAGCGGATTGAAGGCAGGGCCAAATTTACCCTGAAAACCCTGCATTTCTTTGTGAATACGGGCATGAAGGATACTGCCTATTACTGGAACGAGCTGGCCAAGTTTGTGGAGCTGTACTGCGAACTGAAAAAGATATGCCCCGAACTCGACAGCATCGACATCGGTGGTGGCTTGCCCATCAAAACATCCATGCAGTTTGAGTTTGATTATGAGTACATTATCGATCAGATTGTGGAAAATATTCACTACATCTGCGTCGAACAGGGCGTGCCTATGCCCGATATTTTTACTGAATTTGGGAGTTACACAGTAGGCGAAAGCGGTGCCGTTATCTATTCTATTTTGGACCAGAAACAGCAGAACGACAAGGAGCTCTGGTACATGATCGACAGTTCTTTCATCACCAACCTGCCCGATGCCTGGGGCCTGAATCAGAAATACATCATGCTGGCCATCAACAACTGGAACAAGCGCTACCACCAGGTAAACCTGGGCGGACTTACCTGTGATTCAATGGATTACTACAATTCCGAGGCCCACAGTTCGGTGGTATTTCTTCCGAAAATCGACAATGGCGAGCAGCTGTATGTGGGATTTTTCCATACCGGTGCTTATCAGGAATCGCTGGGCGGATACGGGGGAATTCAGCACTGCCTCATCCCCGCACCCAAGCATGTACTCATTCAAAAGGATGCGAAAGGAAAAGTCAGCACCGAGCTCTTTGCTGCCGAACAGGATAGCGAGAGTATGCTGAAGATACTGGGCTACAGATAGTTAGGACGTCGAAACACCCCAAACTTCATTTTGTTTTATGTTGAAGCCATTTCCTCAGTACAGGGGAAATTGTTTCATCCAGTTGTTTACCTCAAGCCGTGTTTGGGCGATTATGGTATCGTTGTCATGGTGCATCAGCACGCGGTCTGTGAGTTCTACAATTTTTTCAAAATCTGCCTCTTTAAGGCCCCTGGTGGTCATGGCTGCTGTTCCTACCCGGATGCCCGAAGTGATGAAAGGAGATTTATCGTCAAATGGCACCATGTTTTTGTTGATGGTGATTTCTGCCTTGATGAGCGTATTTTCTGCCAGTTTTCCCGTGATACCTTTATTTCGCAAATCAATGAGCATTAGGTGGTTGTCGGTGCCTCCGGAAATGATGTTGTAGCCCCTTTCGGTAAAGGCTGCCGCCATAGCCCGGGCATTGGACCTTACCTGGTTTACATAGTCGGCAAATTCGTCGGTGAGGCATTCACCGAAAGCAATGGCCTTGGCTGCAATTACATGTTCGAGCGGACCGCCCTGGGTGCCCGGAAAAACCCCGAGATCCAGCAGATTACTCATCGGTTTTAACTCACCCTTCGGGGTTTTTTGCCCGAATGGATTTTCGAAATCTTTGCCCATGAGGATAAGACCACCCCTTGGGCCCCGCAGGGTTTTGTGGGTGGTGGTGGTGATAAAATGGCAATGGGGAACCGGATTATTGAGCAATCCTTTGGCTATCAGTGCCGAAGGATGCGAAATATCGGCCAGCAAAAAGGCTCCTGCCTGATCGGCAATTTTCCTTAGCCGGGCATAATCCCAGTCGCGGCTGTAGGCGGATGCACCGCAGATGAGCAGTTTTGGTTTTACTGCCAACGCTTTTTCTTCCACCTTATCCCAATCAATGAGGCCGGAATCAGGCTCCACCCCGTAGAAGTGGGGTTCATACAATTTTCCTGAAAAATTTACGGGTGAACCATGGGTCAGGTGTCCGCCATGAGAAAGATCAAAACCCAGAATTCTGTCACCCGGGTTGAGGATGGCCAGCATAACAGCAGCATTGGCCTGTGCTCCCGAATGGGGCTGCACATTCGCCCAAACAGCACCGAAAAGTTCTTTAGCCCTGTCGATGGCGAGTTGCTCTACCTCGTCAACCACCTCGCAACCACCGTAGTACCGCTTGCCGGGAAGGCCTTCGGCATACTTATTGGTGAGTACTGAGCCCATGGCATCCATCACTTGCTGAGATGTAAAATTCTCTGAAGCAATGAGTTCTATACCAAATTCCTGACGGTGCTTTTCTTTGGCAATCAGGTCGAAAATGGCTTGGTCACGGGTAATGCGGGTGGCAGATGAGGTCATATTTTCTTAAAAATGGACATGCAAATAAACCCAGAAAATCACATTTCTTTTTTCAAACTTTTTACAATCAGTACATGTTCCCGGCAGACTGACCGCAAAGGCAATTCTGAGGTCCGGCCGGAAAGGAATCAGTTTCAGGCCTTTCGCAAATAAAACGGGCTATGCAGGTTTTCCAACCCCCGGGGATGTTCGGGCTCCCGGGATTGGCAATCCAATTCTGCTGTTATTGGCACAAACCGAAGGACGGCCCTTCAGTACACCACCAGGTGAATGAACCAGATGGCCACAGAAATGGTAAAAGCCCAGAACAGGGAGGCAAAAAACATAAACCGGATTACCCTCTGTTTGCTTTCACCAAACGAAATGGCCAGCAGCGTGCCCACAATAGGAGAAAAAACGACAGGTGTCAGAAAGGCCAGGCCCTTCAGGCCATAGCGCAGCCAGAATTTTACAACTTTTCGGTTGCGGGGCGAAAATAGTTTTCTATCGTGGCGGAAGGTATTGAACCACCAATCCCGGGCCACTGTGCCGCCAAAAGAAAAAATGGTGACGGAGGTCATCATGCCAAGGCAGGTAAGGGTAGCGGTTTCGATAATACTGAGCCCTGCAAAAATACCCGTGGTAGGTCCGATGACGAACTTGAACATGCTCACAATAAAAACCGTGAAATATTTAAAAATCCGTTCGCCCATTTGTCGGCCGATTTGGGTCGAAAATGACATTTCTTTTTCAAATTGATTCAAAATCACCTCAATTTGTAAGGAGAATTTATCCGACAAGAAAAATACCAGCAGCATGCCGGCCAAAAGAAAGATCTTTCCTTTGTCCTTTTTTGGGCTGTTTTTCTGTCTTACTTTTTTGGAAATCAAGGTTCTGGCACAGCCGCAGGCCGATTCGTCCTCTGTCCGTTCTGAGTCGCAGCGTCTGGGTATCAACACCTTCAGCTCTGGCAATGCCCTCGACTGGAGAAAAAATCTCTCCCATAATCAGCGGATTCACCTGATGGCCGGTCAGTATTGGGTGTACAACCGTGCCTTGCCCTCCAACCGATTCATTATCAATAATCTATGGAATGCCGCCCAGCATTCCTGGCAAATCTCACACAGATGGAAACTCGCCTCGGAGGCATGGCAATATTCTTATTTTGCCAACAAAACCCGTTTGGCCCAGGGCCTGAGTCAGCTGGTTTTTATGCCGGTACAGACCGGAAAGCGCAT
This sequence comes from Hymenobacteraceae bacterium, assembly GCA_947459175.1. Classification (GTDB taxonomy): domain Bacteria; phylum Bacteroidota; class Bacteroidia; order Cytophagales; family Flexibacteraceae; genus CAMDMI01. The sequence continues at coordinate 25,195 of CANHCT010000007.1, read as the reverse complement.
GCTGAGTGTTTCGGCCGGGTTGGGTATAGTAAACGATAAACGTCTGAGCAACAACAATACCGGTCTCAAGGTACAGGCTGGGCTGGATTTCTTTTCGCAATTGGGCGATACCAGCGTAAACCTGAGGTTAAGTGCAGTTGCCTTTCAAACCAACATTGCACCCCGAAAAAATGAACGCCTCATGGCCAGTGCAGGACTGTCAAAAGACTTTCAGAATCAGGGCTCGCTTTCGGGCGAAGCAGGCATCCTCAGAAGCCGCGTAGAAGATTTTTTGGGCAACGACATTCAGTCCATTGCAAGCGATACGGCATTTGGAAAAATAATGCTTCGGTATCAGGTAATGAGAAATCTGATGTTCTCATCTGAAAATCAGATTACTACACCAAACCGGACATTCTATTACCTCAATACTCAAACCCGGAATGAAACCCGGAATGTGCGGTATTTTCAGGATGAATATCAAAGTCTGAACAGCCTCCGGTTTTTGACTTCACGCATAAGGGCCGAGTTTTCATTTGAATCGAAGCTCCGCAACCGAACCTATGACATCATCAACCGCCTTGACCCCAAATCTCCCGGATATGGGTCGGATCTGCAGATTTTCAATCAGAAATTAAAGGAAGAGAGAATCAAGGACATCCGGGAGCAGTTTACCACCTACACCACCGATGCCCGGGCTGTGCTAAGCAAAAACCATGTGCTGCGCCTGCATTATGTGGCCCAGTTGCTTCGGGTAGATACCCGCTCCGAACTGAACAATCAGGACAGAGATGAAATTCTTTATGCCGGTGAGCTCAGCCATGAATGGAAAATCTTGCCTGCATTTCGGCTGATCAATAAGTATTCAGTCAGTTTCCGGCACCTCATTTTCATAGAGGCCAGCCAGAGTTCAGAAAATTTTACCGACCGCATTATCCGTTGGGAGCCCGGCTTCCGCTGGCAGGGCAGGCAATTTTCATGGGCAGGGCAAATGGGCATTTGGGCCACCTACCAGGTGCGGGATTTTGAAAGCCAGCAAGACAAAAACCGGTCCAACAGGGTCCTGATTTTTGCCCATCAGGGCGAATATCGGTTCAATCAGAAATGGAAAATGTTGGGTGATTTTCTGCGTCGTGAAAACCGCCTCAGTCAGCTGAACTGGGAGCGTTTTTCGGAGAGTCCGATAGATACTGTTACCATTTATGACATTTCGCTGAAAGGACAATTATCTCAAAACCAAGCCTTTAGTGAGCAGGGTTTTCAGCTTGGCTACAGGGCATACTGGCAGGTGCGAAAAGCCAAGGCCAGTTTGATAGACCCGGGCATCGGCTCCAGACTCATCTTTCTGCGAACGGTCATCATTCAGCAGGGTCCGCAGATTCGGTATATGTGGTCGAAAAACGGGCGATTATCGGTTTCGGCAGAGTTTTGGCTGCAGTTTTCCTCTCAGTTTTTTACCTACAAAAAATCGGACGAAACCTTTTTGGGCAACAACTATACTGCCGACCAGCTTGCCTTCCGCGATGACCGCTTCTGGCCGTATTTCACCATCAACGGCATTTGGTTTTTGAAAAAAAGGTAAGGCCCAATTTCTTTTTCTTTAAAATCGCATCCCGGCACAGCTTCCGGATTCAGAAAGGGTACATGATTTATGTCTAAAGTACAGATAAACAGCAAATTGCCGGACCTTCCGGTTTCCATTTTCACCCATATGTCGCAATTGGCCGCCGAACACGGGGCTATCAATCTGGGACAGGGATTTCCCGATTTTCCCATGGATGCCCGTTTGCAGGACCTGGTTTACAAGGCCATGCGGGACGGATTCAACCAATATGCGCACTCGAACGGCTACCCCCTTCTGCGGGAAGTGATTGCTGAAAAAATTAAAACCCTGTACGGCAACCCCGTTTCTCCGGATACCGAAATTACCATTACACCGGGCGGAACCTATGCCATTTCCAATGCCCTGACTGCTGTCTTGCGGCCCGGTGATGAGGTTTTGTTCTTTGAGCCATGCTTTGATTCCTACATTCCCAATATTGAAATCACAGGGGCCAAAGCCGTGCCGGTTCCGCTGGATTTCCCATCCTATGCCATTCCCTGGGAGAAGGTCCGGCAAGCCATCAACCCCAAAACCCGGATGATTATGCTGAACTCGCCCAACAATCCTACCGGAACCATCCTTACCCGGGCCGATCTGCAGGAACTGAAACATCTGGTTCGGGATACCAACATATTGATACTGAGCGATGAAGTTTACGAACATTTGGTTTTTGACGGTGAAAAACACCTGAGTATTCTTTCGGAGCCCGAACTTTTCGAAAGGTCTTTTGTGGCATTTTCTTTAGGCAAAGTTTTTCACTGCACAGGCTGGAAAACAGGCTATTCTGTAGCACCGGCGTACCTGATGAAGGAATTTCGCAATCACCATCAATTCAATGTATTTTCGGTGGGCTCCACTTTGCAGGTGGGAATGGCCCAATACCTTCAGGACCCGGAGGTGTATCTCTCTCTGCCTGCATTTTTTCAGAAAAAACGCGATTTTTTTCTTTCCGAACTGAGGACCCCTTTTCTGAAGCCATTGCCCTGCCGGGGTTCTTATTTTCAATGCTTTACCTTCGAAGCCGGCACAGGCGATTTTGATCTCGCCGAAAAGCTCACTTCCGAAACAGGCGTGGCCACTATCCCCGTTTCGGCCTTTTACCGCGACCGGACCGACAACCGCGTTTTGCGGGTATGCTTTGCAAAAAAAGAAGAAACCCTTTCTCAGGCAGCCGACCATCTCAACCGTGCCGATTATTCAAAATTGAAATAGAGGGTGACCGTATGGGTATACATTGTGCTGATGCTTCGTGAATATACATTCGGGTCCACATTGCGGAGGTTGGAGAAGCCGTGGGAAAAGCGGATTTCGGGAGAAAACTTGAACAGGGGATAATAGAAGTCGAAACCCAGTCCATACTCCACGCAGAAATCGAAAGTGGTGGCTCGGAGTCTGTCCTGCTGGATTTCTTTCTTTTTTGAGCCCACTTCTACTGCCGGTTTGATGCCTCCGATAATGTACATCCTTGTGTTGTTGCGCCGAACCGATTTGAATTTCAGGAGAATGGGAAGCTCCATGAAACTGAATGTTGATTGGCTCAGTTCGCGGGTCGTAGAATCATTCTGGTATCTGAAAATCACCGAGCGCTGGTAAAACGAAACAGAGGGTAAGGCCCTTACATCCAATAGGTTGAACAGGCGAAAATTAAAAATAAAGCCAGTGGTAAAGCCTACTGATGGTTCGGGATTGATGGAGAACAGCCGGCTTGCCGAATCCAGATTGGGGTCCGAGAGCTGGTTGTTGAAGAAGGGTGAGGCGGTTGTCCTGAAACTGGATCGATTCAAGGCCAGAAAAAAGCCGTAATGAATCTTTTTGCTGTCGTAGCCCACCAGATTCTGGCCTTTCCTTTTCACAATTTTAGAGTCATCCCCATCCTTTTTAAACTGGGATTGAGACTGAGAATAAGCATTCCAGGAACCTAAGCCAAGCATCAAAAAAAGCGAAGCAAAAAATAAAATATGGTCCCTGAATGTCACCCGGTTTTTACAACGAAAAGAATGATGAGTTATTTATAACCAGTGTAAATGCTGCTGATTCCAAAAGTTAAAGGTAGGGCCTTTGCCCGGCCAAACCCTTGCGATGTGAGTATTTTTAAAAAACTGTCGCCCTCCGGAAATGCTTCTACCGAAGCCGGCAGGTAAGAATAGGCAGCCGTATCTCCCGAAATCAGCCGGCCTGCTGCCGGCAATAAGGTTTGGTTGTAAAAGTTATATAAAACCTTGATTATAATATTTTTAGGCTTTGAAAACTCCAGAATCATCAGCTTTCCGCCCGGCTTCAGAACCCGGTGAATTTCAGCGAGACCGGTCTCGAGATTTTCGAAGTTGCGCACTCCGAAACTGACCATTACAGCATCAAAATGATTGTCGGGGAAGCGTAATTTTTCGGAATCCCCGGTAAGGAGTTCTATTTTTTCCTGCAAGCCTCTTTGAATCAGCTTTTTACGACCGATTTCAAGCATTCCTTCGCTGATATCGATGCCGATAATTTTACCGGGCCGAAGCGACAGGGCCTCAATGGCCAGATCTGCAGTGCCGGTAGCTATGTCGAGCAGCAAATCCGGATTCACTTCCCGAAGCTGGGCAACCGCTTTTTTGCGCCACCAAATGTCAATTCCAAAGGAAAGCAGACGGTTCAATATATCATACCGGAAGGAGATGTTGTTGAACATGGTGGCCACCTGATCTTTCTTGGAGGCATCCGAACCGGAATATGGAACAATAGGGGTTGTGGGCATGTATTTATCAAAAAAAGACAACTCAGGTCTAGTCAACAACAGAGAGCCGGGAAAGTTGCAAATATAGGGCCAATAAAAGAGTCAGGCACTTCGGTTACATAGCCTAAGGCCCTGATTTTACAGGTTACCACAAGAACGGGTTGTAAGGTTTTCTCGGATTCTGCTCCGGATTCCTTTTGCCTATGGGCTTGGCCGGTACGCCGCCTACCAGTGTCCAGGGTTCCACAGATTTGGTTACCACGGCTCCGGCTGCTACCACAGCTCCTTCTCCGATTTTTACGCCCGGAAGAATAATGGCCCTGTTGGCAATCCAGACAAAATCACCGATTTCCACAGAGCCGCTTTTTGTCCGGAAATCAGGGTCCTGGAAATCATGCTCGAGTGTCCAAATGTTAACCTCCGGTGCAATGTCCACACAGTTTCCGATGCGGATATGTCCGCCACGGGTGTCGAACATGCAGAATGGGTTGATGTTGCTGGTATGGCCAATTTCCAGGTCTTTCATTTTGCGCAACCTTAAGCCCATAAGGATGACCGAAGATTTGCCAATGGGAAAAAACAGGCGGTAATATCCCATTCTCATAGCCCTGAAAGGAATTTTTCCAATCCAGGCATTGGCAATCCACCTGAAAAACTGGCCTTTGTTACCGCTTCTAAAAAAATCGGGCAGCATTTTTTCTGATCAGTCCGGAAAGGAGTGAAAATTCTTCCAGACGCAAAACAAAAGTAAAGAAGGAAAGAATGCCAAGGGAAAACAAGCCGGAAATCGAAATCACCGGCACCCAGCCCATGGCCAGAATCCAGGTCTGACTGTAGAGCCAGAATTTTAAGAGCCAAACGGCAGCCACGGAAAAGGAAAACAGATGACACATAGGGTAAGACGACTTACGGGTTTTCAGGCAATAATTCCTAATCTGGACTTTAATTGCTGAAAGGTAATGTGAAAAAATTTATCCAAATATTTTATGCCAAAAATACGGTACAGAACAAATATCAGGACAATATATTCTGCACATAAAACAAAAGAAAGAAAAAACAAGTGCACGGGTGGAAAGTTTTCAATAGAAGGTATTCTGTTTTTTGTAAAATAAATACATAAAAAAGCCAATATGTTTGCAAATACAATACGAATAAATTGATTTAAAGAAACAAAAACAAACAATTCTTTTTTATACAAAACCAAAACTAAAACTGAAGCAAAAAGCATTAGAGCCGAATGAAAGATTATGGAAACTATCAAGCCATTAAAATAGAATAATTTCAATAAATAACTAGAAATGAAAGCAGAAAATACATGAAAGACAGCGTAAAAAAGATATTGTTTGTCCGCAAGAATAGCAGATGAGACAACTTTTCTGTATATTGACTGAAGAGATGTCAGAAGCATTGTTCCAATAAATACAATAACCACAATGAAAAGTAAATAAACATCATTAAAAGGCATATTTTTAGATTTGAATAAAAGCCAAAACATGGGAAAACTACCTGCGTAAAATGATAAAAACACAAAAAGCGAAAGAACAATTACAATATTTAAATTGTTCAAAAAGTAATTTTTAATTTTTGCTGTATCAGATGATTCTGATAACAACTGACTGAAATCACTAAAAAAAATTGTATTAAATGGAGTTAAAATCAAGCTTGATACCCGAGTCCAAATCATCTCTGAGTACCGGAATATAGTGAAAATATTACCAGGTAAAAATGAAAGGGCAGAGTTAAAAAATATGCTGTACACCTGTGTTGAAAAAACATAAACCGATGTGGTTGATAAACTTTTAAACAATTGTTTTGTGGTAAAGTGAGTGGATTTTAAAGCCCATTTATGTTTGTATTTGGTTGCAAAAAGCGCTATTGAAATAGATAAAGATTGAATGCCAGTACTTATAAACATCGCTGTTATTAAGGGATAAATAGAATTGGCATCTCCCAAAAGAAATAAAACCAAAGAAGAAAAAACTAAAGACACAGAGTTTGTAAATTCTGCCCGCCCAAAGTATTTTTTAGCAATTAATAATCCCTGAAACATTCCATTAACTACTTGAAAAATAGTCAGACCAGAAATTATAATAAAGGTATGCCTAATCATTTCTTGATCAGAAGTCAAAAAGCCTGGAAAATAAATTTCAGTGATTATATGTATTGAAAAAGAAATAATCAATAAAATGACTAATGTAATCAATAGCATATTATTGATTACTATTGCAAATATATTATCAGCCGCTTTTTCACCTCTTAAATTTTTTTCCCTAAAATAAATCGGGACAATAAATTCTAATAAGTTTCCGGCTTGAGAAAGTTTAACTATGGATTGATTAATGAGTGAAGCTGCAAAAAAAATTTTGGCTATATTGGATGTTCCATAATGATGCATCATTATATAAGAATAAAAAATTCCAAGAATGGCGTTAACTCCATTCAGACCCATCAGAGAGGCCAGTTTTTTATATCTTATCTTCATTTAAATATGAATTTTTTAATGTTCAATAAAACATAATTTAGATAGAAGGTTATATAGTATTTGATTATATTTTTAGTTGAAAAAATTTCAGGGAAATTTTTCTTTCTGTTTTCAGAATAATTTACATCAACTGTCCTTGTTTTTAAAGAGTTCAAGTTCTCTCTTACATAAGAAGGTGAATTATAGTTATTGAGTTGAACAATTTTGAAAAAATTTCTCGGACCGTAATCCAGTCGTTGCTTTTTATTTTGTGGTAATATTCTGCAGTTGTTCATTAAACCCTCTTTTATGTCGCTTAAAGTCGCTCCAATATGCGAGAAAGAGGAATATTTTTGGACAATACTTGCCATATCTAAACAATGAGAATATTCAAAACATATAATATTATTCCATTTTTGTTTGCATGGTCCAATATTTTCTTTTCTATGTTCGGAAATTTGTTTTCCTGAAGCTTTAAAATAGCGAACTGAAACCAATGGTATTCCGTATAAAATTTCATATTGGTTGTCAAAATCATACCAATATCTCAAGCAAGATACATGATAAATGTTGTATGGATTTTTTTTCAATGCATTTAAGAGTTCTTCCTTTCTTTTTTCATCTGTGCCATCAACACATTCATCTGCGTCTGAAATGAAGAAATAGTCCTCATCCGTTAGATTATTTATAAATTTTGTCGCCAGATTTCTTTGCCAATATTCAACTTTAAAAGCCTCAGAATCAGAACTTGCTTCGTTTTTGGGGTTATAATTTTCCGAGATGATTTTTATTCTGCTCCTGTATGGTTCAAAACGGGAATCTGAATTAATAATATCTTGCGCAAAAAGCCCTTTATATTTCCCTTGAAATGTAAATGAGTTCTCAATTATTAACCATTCATTTACAATATTTGCCCCCAAAAAAATTTTTATAAATAATATCTCTTTTTCAAAAGGTTCGCTAAACAGGAAGGTATCAATAATTTTCATGAATTTGTTCTTTAGAAATTTGGATCGTTCAATATACAATTCTTTAATTTTTAGCCCTATTGCAGATTTTTTGTTTTGGTTCTCTCCAATGTTAAATATCCGTAAACGTAGAATATTTTAGTTTAAAGAATGAATGAGTTTTTAACCACAAATTAAATTTTTTATTGGATTTATATTTGAGTTGCATTTTTAAAACATTTTTTGACTTAACCTATATTTTTTGACAACTTGTATGATAACAATGGTGTAAAGAATGACAATTTTCATAATTCACAATTTTTCGGTTAATGATTGGGAGTAGAGCATTTTGGATGATTCTTTAAAAATGGGTTGTTATTACTTAAATATTTATGTTTGGAAGAGCTTGGGAGCTTCCAATGGTGAGTCGTAGATTTTTAGCCAGTTCTTCAAAAGACTGTGGCTTTAACTGCGATGAGACCTTTTTATTGTAGGCCTGCAAACTTTCGGGATTGTTGAAAAGCCGATAAAAAAAACGTTCCAGTCCGGCAATTGAATTCACCACATTTGGATATTCTTTCAGGTTGAGGTACTTATCATTTTGATATTGGTGGATAAAATGATGGAGATTCAGAATCGCTTCGGGATGATTGAATTCGTTCATATCCAGCAAAACCGAGGGAGCATCTGTGTAAGCAGCTTCAATTCCAAGGGTAGTGCCCAGATGCAGAAAGGCTTTGGCATGGTGGATTTTGTTGAATTTTTCCATAATCGCATCGTCCGAAACCGAAATGTTATTGGTTTTGGCCGAGCGAAATCCATCATCTACAAATACATTTTCCAGTTGTTTCAATTCTTCGTACGGCGTCCAGTCTTTCAAAACCGGATAAGGCCTTACCACTAATTTTAAATGTGGTGTTTTTTGCTTCATTACTTCTGCCACCAACTTCACAATCTCCAATTCATCGGGTACCAATTGTGGAACCCCAATCGCACATCCGAAATAAATATAGTCGTAATCAAAAGGTCGGGCCATAGCCTCTTTTTGAGCCAGCCATTTATCAACATATGCCATTTGGGTGGCTCCGAATACCCGAATATTGCCGGAAGGAATGTGCTGCAACTCAATTAAATCCTTAGAAATTCCATTGTGCCAGACCAGGTATTGCAACCGGCCGGAAAAACGCGTGTGCTTGCAGGGATGGTCCCAGGAATAAACATAGGTGAGAACAGATCTCTTTTCCGCCAGAAGCCTTGCAATGAGGTAATGGTCACTTAGTTCTGTGAAACAAACAAAATGGTCTATATCGGAAATGGCGGTATCGCCTGTGTAAACCAGTTGGCTCAGAAAGTCATCATAACTCAATACTCCGGGCAATGTCATGCGGAAATCCAGCATTCTCGAAACTTTTTTGCCTTTTTCATCACCATGGATTACCGAAATTTTGAATTGCTCCATGAGGTAAAAGTTTTGTCGGCTTGCAGGCAGTTTTCCTAAAAACCTGAAAGCCAGTTCCCAAAACCTGTTCCAAAGACCCTGTTTTTTTTCCTTTACCAGCCTGATTTCCAGTTCAGGCGGGCTCATGGCTTTGAGTGTTTCAAAATCCTGCGGCCTAACAAAAAGTACCACATCGTACCATTTGGCCAAGGACAGAATCCACTGCCTGACATCATTCCTGAAATCAAAAAAATGGACTAAAAGCCCCAGTTTCATAGGTGTTTTTCCAAAATCAACTCAATGAATTCCCTCACACAACCCTCCCCTCCTTTTTTGCTCATTTCCAAAATGCCGGGAATGGCCTTTATCCGGGCTACGGCATCGGCCGGACAAGCGGCCAGTCCCACAATCGACAGCAATTCCAAACAGTTAACATCGTCGCCGATGTAGGCCGTTTCCTGTATGTCTGCCCCGGCTTTGGCGCAGGCATCCATTGCGGCCTCCACCTTGGGATAGGCATTTTGATAGAGGTAGTCCACCTTCAGTTTCTGCGCCCTGCGTTCCACAATTTTTGTATTCTCTGTGGTGATGATGCCCACCTTAATCCCTGCCTCCCGCAGCATTTTCATACCCATTCCATCCCGGGTATTGAATTTTTTAAACTCATCGCCCAACTCGGTATAGTACATGCCGGCATCCGTTAAAACGCCGTCTACATCTGTTAGAAACAATTTAATTTTTGCCATCTCGCTTCCTTTTTTGTCTACCAGGCAGTCCAGCCACCATCTACCACCAATACCGAGCCTGTCATATAGCTGCTGGCTTCTGAAGCCAGAAAGGTGAAAGGTCCGTTGAGTTCGCCACGCTCACACATTCTGCCCAAAGGAGACATTTTCGAAAAATTTACCAGAAACTTTTCATCGTGCTGATTATAAATGCCGTGAGGAACAATGGCATTGCAACGGATGTTGTCTTTGGAGTAAAAGGTAGCTATGTATCGGGTAAAATTGGGAATAAATGACTTGGTGGCAATATAATCAATGGGTTTAAAGTTTTTTATTCCCTCGCCGAAATCATAAAGACTTTGATTCGGAGCTACCAGGGAATAGGTGGAAGCTACATTGATAATGTTGCCTTGTCCCTGCGCCAGCATTTGCCGGCATACATGCTGGGTAATCAGCACCGTACCCGTAAGGTTAACCTCTACCGATCGCCGAAGAAGGTCAATGGGGTAATGTTCAAATCGGCTTGGATTGATGTTGCTGCTGTTTTCTTTGTCAAACTTGGCATCAATCGCGGCATTGTTGATGAGCACATCTATCCGCCCAAAAGCAGAAATAATATTTGAAATGCAATGACCTATACTTTCCTCACGCGTTATATCGAGAGGAAGAACCAAAAAACGGTCGGCAGGATACCGGCTCTCCAGATCGGCTTGTACGCCGGGAATGGCGCTTTCGTTCAGGTCGGCCAATACAACTTTTGCGCCCTGACTCAGGAATCCACAGGAGATTTCCTTTCCAATTAGGCCCAGAGCGCCGGTCACCAAAATGACTTTGTCTTGTATATCGAAAAAATTCATATCTTCAATGGAAAGGTTCGCCAAGGCACAAAGCTACGATTCGGAATGCATTACGAATGTTGTCAATTGAGTCCTCAATGCTGCCCTGTTCTACATTTCGGAAAAAATCGCGGGTTTGGTCCAGAAACAAATGGTTGCGGTCAAATTTCGGATAGACCAGCACTTCTTTTTCTTTTCCCGTTATGATTTCCAGTTCGTTATCAAAATACCGGTACAATACAGAAGCTTCTTCAAACTCAAAACGATACTCCCTTCTTGGAGTTTTCTGAAAAAAGTTGAGGTGTACATGGCCGGTTATCCCGTTTTCAAATCCCAAAAGAAAATCGGCACCCGAATCGGTATTCACTTCCAGACCAGACCGAAAACTCAGCAAGGAAGAGTGGCTTACCAAAGGTGATTTTATCATGTGCAGAGCCAGGTCCAAATCATGGCTCAGGGTAAGGGCTGCTCCTCCGCCCAGCTCTTTTCGGGCTGCATAGGAATGCCGGTAATCTTCCCAGGGATGCCAGTAAGGCAAATGTTCTCCCCAGTAAGTGGAGAATGAAATGAGATTTCCGTAGCGGCCATTGCCTGTCCAATCCAAAACCTGCGCAACAAAAGGATGATACCGCATCATATACCCCACCTGAAACCAGGCCCCCGTTTCCTTTACTGCGTTGATAAGCAGATCCATACAATCCGGGGTATGAGATATTGGTTTTTCTACCAGCACATGAATGCCTTCCTCCAGACATCTGAGCGACTGCTCCGGATGCATGGATGTGGGGGTGCAGATAAAGGCAGCTTTGGGTTTCCTTTCCATAACCTCATCCCAGGAAGTGAGGATTTCCAAAGAATCTTCGCCCACATTGCGCATGGGCAGCTGCCTCGACCGGAGAACCAAAAGGTTGGAATATCCCAGGCTGCGCAGATTTTGGATATGCCTTTCACCAATGGAACCGGCACCAATTACCAGCAAGGGATCGGTATGAAAAATATTCATGGGCGTATGCAGTCAATTTGGGAGATGAGTGCTTCGGCCCGGTTAAATGAGTTCAGATCGTCGATGTCAATGGCCAGATGATTTTCTATACATACCGGCAAAATGCAACTCCCGGACATTGACCCTTGTTTCCGGATAACCTCAGTCCGAATCAGATCGTAAGTGCCTGTTTGCCACCATGTAGCCGGCAATTTTTGCCTTGGCATATTGTAGGGTTCTGCCATGCCGGGCACCGAAAGCAGCGGGCGCATGGGTTGGTCGGGGCCGTCAACCAGCCACATTTTGTAGGGAGTAACGGGTGAGGGGGTAACCGTACGAACCGATTGGGCTTCTGGGTGCTCACGCAAAAGGCGCAGGCAGGTTTGCATTTCAGTGAGAAAACGAATCGGAGAGGTGGGCCGCAATTGGAATACCAGGTCCGGATTGTAGCCTTCTTCTGAATCCAACCAATTCAGGGCATGAACAAAGGTCTCCAGGTCGGTGGTGAAATCACCGGCCAGATCAGCCGGCCTTAAAAATGGGGTTTCTGCACCGTATTCGCGGGATATTCGGGCGATTTCAGGAGAATCTGTACTCACCACCACACGCCCGATTCCGGGAGTTGCCTTTGCCGCGGCAATCGACCAGGCAATAAGCGGATGCCCGCCCAGAGGAAGGATATTTTTATTGGGCAGTCCCTTGGACCCTCCTCTTGCCGGAATAAGGGCCAAAACCTCCATGTGCTCTGCCACCCGAATCAGTTGTCTTTTTGGTTTTTGAGCTTTTTGCGCTGGACCATTTCAATTTCCAGAATTTCGTCAGACTTGTAATGAAGCGCTTCGAATGTATGGTGAAGATCGCGGACAAGTTTTTGAAATCCGGGTATTTCAAGAGAAGCGGCATGGTCTGTGCCCTTCCAGGTCCGGTCTTTGGTGAAATGTCTTTCAATCCAGCGGGCTCCCAAAGTATAAGCCGCAATGTCCATGGCGATTCCCAAATGGTGGCCCGAAAAGCCGATTTCTTTTACCCTGTCACCGTATGAGGCATACAACCGATTGATTTCCAGTAAACAAATGTCCTTGAACGGAACAGGATATCCGGAGGTGCAGGAGTACACTACCAAACGGTCTTTGGCCGAGCCTGTTTCTTCAAAAAATTTCACTACTTGTTCCTCCTCCCCGTGGGTAGTCATACCAAAGCTGATATGCACTTCACCTTCATATTCATCCCGAAGGACCTTGAGCAGGCGGAAGTTGTTGTTGCATGCAGAGGGAACTTTAATAAACCCGGGCTTCAAAGCAGCAATTTCTTTGGCCGAAGTGACATCCCATACGGAGGTGCAATACTGAATACCAATGCTTTCACAATAGGATTTTAGCTCAGCATGCTGTGCTGCCGAAAATTCGAGAAACTCCCGGTGGGCTCCGTAAGTATCGCCGTAGCTGTTCCAGGGATTGGGGTGAGGAGCATTGTATTGCTCTTCAGTCAGAAGTTCGCAGTTGTTTCTTTTTTGAAATTTGGCCACATCCGCTCCTGTTTCTTTTGCAAGGCGGATCAGCTCTCTGGCGATTTCAAAATCGCCCATATGGTTGCATCCGATTTCTGCAATGACTTTCGGTGCCTGATATTGAAAATTGAACATGATATTTCGGATTAAATCAATTATTGGGGCTTGGAATTAATGATGAAGACCCACAAAGTCAAGCACTTGCTTGTCTTCGGGCAAATTTGCTTTTTTGAAAGGACTATGGCCAACCAAAACCACAATGATGTCGGCTTTTGTCAGCGCATCTTCCAGATCGGTCAATTCAAATTCCGGATGGTTGTCTACATTGGGTTCCACCACCAGACACTCTGTTTTTTCTTCTTTTAGCTTCCTTACTACTTCCAGTGCAGGTGATTCCCTTAAATCATCAATATCGGGCTTAAAAGCCAGTCCCAGACAGGCAACTTTGGGTTTTCTGTTGCGGTCTATCCTGAATTTCAGGCAGGCGTTGATGATTTTTTCAATTACCCAATGGGTTTTATAGTTGTTTACCTCCCTTGCCTGACGGATGAGTTTGGCTTTTTCCGGAGTCCGGGATACGATAAACCAGGGGTCTACAGCAATGCAATGTCCGCCTACGCCGGTTCCCGGCCTGAGAATGTTCACCCTTGGATGTTTGTTTGCCAAACTGATCAGCTCCCAAACATCAATGCCCAAATCATCGCAAATGATGGATAATTCGTTGGCGAAGGCGATGCCTGCATCCCGGCTTGCATTCTCGGTTAGTTTGCACATCTCTGCTGTCCGGGCATTGGTTTCCAAAACGGCACCTTTTACAAAGGTTTTGTAGAAAGCCGCCCCTTTTTGGGTACCCGCCGGATTGAGCCCCCCCACAATCCTGTCATTTTCAATCAATTCCTTCATGACCTGCCCTGGCAAAACCCGCTCCGGACAGTATGCAAAAAACAATGATTCTGTGTTCACCCCGGCTTTTTCCAATTCGGCTTTTACTTTTTCGGTGGTACCTACGGGTGAGGTTGACTCCAATATAATGAGGTTGCCGGGCCTTACAAAAGGGGCAATCATTCGGCTGGCCGACAGCACATAGCCGATGTCGGGCGAATGGTCTTCGTGAATGGGTGTGGGTACGGCAATCACAAATATGTCGGCTTCTTGGGGGGAAAGACTGGCTTTCAATTGGCCCGAATGAACTGCTGCATGCACAAAGGCATCCAGGTCCGGCTCCACAATGTGGATTTCTCCCCGGTTTATGGTATCCACTACCTCCGGCAATACATCAACTCCAAGTACATGATATCCCCTGTTGGCCAAAAGCGCTGCCGTTGGCAAACCGATATAGCCCAAGCCCAGAATACAAACTTTTTCCTTTTTCTCCATTTATCTGTTACATGGTTTCGTATTGGACATCCACTGCCCATTTCTTTTCCAAAAAGGCCGAAATACGCCCTGCTGCCTTTCCATCGCCATAGGGGTTGTGAAGGTGGCTCATTTTTTCGTACCAGGCTTTGTCTTCTATTAGCCGAAGGGTCTCCGTTTCGATTTTTTGCGGATCAGTCCCTACCAAAATGACAGTTCCGGCTTCCACAGCCTCCGGCCTTTCGGTTTTATCCCGCATTACCAATACAGGTTTTCCTAAAGAAGGTGCCTCTTCCTGCACACCCCCTGAATCTGTGACTACCAGATAACACTGGTCCAGCAACCATACAAAGGTTTCGTAATCAAGGGGTTCTATCAGATGAATGCCGGCTTGTCCGGCCAACAGTTCATTTACCGGCTTCTGCACATTCGGATTCAGGTGAACCGGATAAACAATTTCCACATCCGCTTTCCGGCTGATGTTCAGCAGGGCCCTGCAAATGTTGAGGAAGCCTTCTCCGAAGTTTTCCCTCCTGTGGCCGGTTACCAAAATCAGGGGTTTCGAAAAATTTACCAACTTCTCAATTTCAGCTGCCCTTTGGCTCTTTTTTGCCCTTACTTTTTCAACGGAAAACAGGAGGGCATCAATCACCGTATTGCCGGTAATCAGAATGGCTTCAGGACTTACTTTTTCTTCGTTCAGATTTTGAGCTGCTCTATCGGTCGGAGCAAAATGATAGTCAGTGAGGCGACCGGTCAGCACCCGGTTCATTTCTTCGGGAAAGGGTGCCGACTTGTCAAAGGTTCGCAGACCTGCTTCCACATGGCCCACTTTTGCCCCGAAATAAAAAGCTGCCAAAGCTGCCATGGTGGATGTGGTGGTATCTCCGTGTACCAGTACCAGGTCCGGCTTCGATTGCTCTAAAACCTCCTTCATTCCCACCAGAATGTTGGCCGAAAGTTCGTAGAGGCTTTGATTGGATTTCATAACATTAAGGTCATAGTCAGCCTCAATTTCAAAAAATTCCATCACCTGGTCCAGCATTTGCCTGTGTTGACCCGTGAGGCATACTTCAGTTTTCCAAAGCTTTGTTTTTTTCTGAAGCTCCTTCACGACAGGTGCCATTTTGATGGCCTCGGGTCGGGTTCCGAAAACAATCAGCACTTTTTTCATTTTTTGCTCAGGAATTGTTGCCTTTGCCAAACCATTTGCCCGTTAATTTTTTCCAGGAGGTCATTTCCTTCTCCTCAAAATAGCCGTACTGATATCCATATCCTCCATATCGATATCCATATCCATACCCATAGCCTACTGTTTCGCCCTCTATGTCGTTGATAACCAGGCAGACATTCTGAATTCTTTTTTCCTCATACATTTCATTAATTTTTCTGAGGAAAACTTTTCGTGTATAGTTATGGCGAACAATGTAGCAATTGGCATCGCTGTACTCCAGCATCAGCAAGGTATCGGCCACCAGTCCTATTGGGGGTGTGTCAATAACAATGATTTCATATTCTTTTTTCAGGGTCTCGATGGTTTCTTTCATCGCCGGTGTGCCAAGCAACTCTGCCGGATTGGGGGGGGTGGGCCCTGCCGGCAGGATATACAGATTTGGAATGCTCGATTCCTGCACAACCTGGTCCAGGTCGTTTCTTCCTATCAGGACATTGCTCAAACCCATTTCTGTATTTACACCCAGGTCCTTGTCAATTCTTGGTCTCCTCAGGTCGGCAAAAAGAACCAGGGTCTTCTTACCCGAAAGGGCAAAAACGGAGGCCAGATTTACCGAACAGAATGTTTTTCCCTCACCCGGAACTGAAGATGTAACACAAATAACCTTTAGGTCCCGGTTTGGCTGCATGTAGGGCAAATTCAGTTTAATGGACCTGAAATCTTCGGTAATGGGCCCCCTGGGATTGTTGTAGGTAACCAGATTGCCGGGCTGGGTTTTGTTGCCCACCATCCCAACAATAGGAATAGAGGACTCGCTTTCCAGATCTTCCTTACTCAGAATCTTGTCGTTCATCCAAATCCGGATCAGGGCAAACAGCGTAGGCAGCAGCAATCCGAAAAATAAGGCCACCGAAAATACAATCACCTTTTTTGGAGACACAAGGGTGGCCGTAAGGTCATCTGCTTTTTCTACAACCTGGCAATCGGGCATGTTGGAAGCCCTGGCAATACCGGCCTCCGCCCGCTTTTGAAGGAGATAGGTATAGATGTTGTCGTTTAAGTTGAATTTACGCTGAATGTTAACGAGTTTACGCTCATTATCAGGAAGTTGATTCACGCTTTTCTCCAGAACTGAAATACGCTTGTTTAGTTCTACGGTGTTGATGTTTGAGTTGGCAATTAGTCCCCGGATATTTTCCACCAATTCCCTTTTCACGGAATTGATTTTATCTTCAAGTACAAACCAGGATGGGTTTTTCTCTTTTGCCGAGATGGAAAGTACCGATTTTTCGGTTCCAAGCTTTGATAATTGCTGAATCAGAGAGGTGAGCAGAGGATCATCGATTCCAATAGAAGAGGGTGCCACTACATCTTTTACGGCGTTATTGGCTTTTACATATTTCAAAAGGTACTCGTAGTATTTTCGCTTTACTTCAACGGTAGCTTTTTCAGTTTCAAGTGCATCAAGCTTGTTAAAGGCATTACTTGCTGCAAAACTCAGGTCCATGATTTTGTTGTTGGCCCTGAAATACTTCAATTCTTCCTCTGCATCCTGAAGCGAAACCGTTATCTCCGTGAGCTGATCATCGATAAAACGGATGGTATTGGAGGCCACAAGGTTTTTCTGTTCTAAAAGTGTCTCTGTGTAAACCTCCACCAGTTTGTTGAGAAAATCGGTTTCCTTGAGCAGATTTTTGCCGGTTAGGCTCAAATCCAGAATGGTCGACATTTTATTGATTTGCCTGACGCTCAATCGAGATTTGTAATTATCCGCAATCCCTCTCGAATCTGCATAAACAAAAAAGAAAGCCGGTTTATTTTTGAACTCTTTCAACAAGAGTTTGTCGCAGGTTATGAAAAATCGGGAACCGTCGAGCTGATAAGATATGCCGAACTGCAGATTACATCTGGACGGAAGGGTCCCGGGATTTTTTTGTGAGAATGAATGGCTTTCAGGGTCAAAATACTCTTTCTCATTTTTGGTATGAAGTTGATATTCCTTGTGGTTCAGCCTCTTGATGTAAATGGGAAAATTGGTGTATTCCTCTCCTAAAGTATCTATGAAAACCGAAAATGGGTTTTTATGGTAAATTTCTGAAGTGCTGATGTTTCCTTCGGCAAAGTGCAAAATTTTAAAATCCAGTCTTTCAATTGCTTTTGAAATCATCGGGGTTGATTTCAAAACTTCAATTTCATTCTCCAGATTCTTTTTGCCAGAACCAATCCCCAACTCCTTGAATAAGTTGTCCATACCGGCATCGTTTTGGCCATTGTCCCGGAGTAAAATCGAGGTGGTAACCCTGTAAATCGATTCAGTGTACCTCAAATAGGCAAATGCAATGGACAATCCCGCTACCAGTGAAACGAGGAAGAGAAGCCAATAATTGGATAGCCGGTAAAAAATACGAAGCAGGTCATTGCCTGCCTGTGTGCCTTTATGGTCTGTCACTAAGATACAAAACGGGCTGCAAAAATAAAGGTAAAAACGGAGTTCTAATAATTCTCGGTAAAAAATTGATTACCAGAATTTTAAATAGAACTCAGTCCAATCCCGAAAAACGGTTCCTGCATTTTGGAATTAAGAACATCCCTGGATTGTCCGAGAAAAAACTCAGGCCTTTGCCTGAGCTGCTGAGGGATTGCCTCCTCCTCCCGGCCTTGGGCCCTGTCCGGGTCTCTTCTTTTTCTTCTTTTTCTTTTTCGAATATTTTTTATCCAGAGCAATCAAATCTTCATTTTTTACCTCCGTTTCGGCTTCGGCTATGGCCACTTCTTCGTCTTCGGTGAGGGCCTGAGGTTTCTGACCCTTTTTGTTCATTTCCAAAATCTGATTTACCCTGGCAATGTCCATTTTGTACCAATTGCTTTCATCGCCGCCATAGGCAAACCACATCAGTTTACGGAAAATATCCGTTTTCTGAAGCCGGGCATTGCCTTTTTGAGTTTGCAAGTCCCGTTCTACTTTGGGAATATCTTTTAACTCTGTCAGGTAGGTTTCCAATTCGTAATTCAGACAACATTTCAGTCGACCGCACTGCCCCGAAAGTTTTGTTGGATTGAGCGACAGGTTCTGATAACGGGCTGCCGAAGTGGCCACACCCTTGAAATCGGTAAGCCAGGTAGAACAGCACAGTTCCCGGCCGCAGGTGCCGATGCCTCCCAGCCTCCCGGCCTCCTGCCGCAAGCTGATTTGCCGCATTTCTACCCTTATTTTAAATTCGCTGCCCAGCATTTTGATCAGCTCTCTGAAATCTACCCTTTCTTCGGCAGAATAAAAAAAGGTGGCCTTCGTGCCATCTGCCTGAAACTCTACATCAGATAGCTTCATCGGCAGTTTTAATGTGGTGATAATCTGACGCGTACGGTACACACAGCCAAGTTCCCGATTGCGGTTTTCCTCGTATTTTTCAAAATCTTTGTCGGTGGCCGTTCTTACAATCGAACGCAGCTCTTCTTTGGCCAGACCGGGCGATTTCTTTTTCAGCTGAAGGTGGGCCATCTCGCCTTGCAGGGAAACAAAGCCCAGGTGATATCCTGCCCCTGTTTCTACCATCACTCCGTCACCGGTGTATAGCCTTTTCCCTGTCTTGTTGATAAAAAATTCTTTGCGGCCGGCCTTAAACCGAACCTCCACCAAATTTCGGTACGGTTGGTTTACCCAATCAAAAATATCGCCCAGCCAGTCGGTAGAGCCCAAAATGTTGCATGAACCGCTGCTGCAACCACCACTGCAGCCTCCGCCGGAATTACCGCCCTTGGATTTTGTTGAGCAAGAACCGCCAGAACACGAACCACAACCCATTGATTATCTGTAAATTAAAATCGAAAAGGCCAATCAGGCCCGAACCCCAAAGATATGCACAAACCTTCGGAGACAAGCGATTTGATTAAAATTTGCCAAACGGCATCTCCATGCAGGCGAGGTTTCAGACCCGCAGCCGGCGAATTTCCATGTCCTTTTTTACAAAGGCCATGATGTTTTCAAGAGGCTTTACCCCCGGCTCGCAAAGCAGGTTTTCCATTTCCGACTTCAGCTGTTCGGCAGAATCGCGAAACGATTCCAATTCAATTGACTCAGGCAGAATACTTTCCAGAAAGGCCTGTTCTCCGGCGGGCAATTCGCCGCTTTGGGCTTTCAGGATATCATGTTGGGTAAAGGTTTTTGTCATAAACTTTTTCTTTTGGCAGCAGATATTTTTTCAAATGCTTCACAGCCGACCTCATCAGGCCTAAGCAAGTGTTCATATTCACATCGGTAAACTCAGAGATTTCCTTGAATTTCATACCGGCAAAATAGCGAAGCATCAGGATTTCCCGCTCTCTTTCAGGCAGTTGGGAAATGGCCCACTTCAGTTGTTCTTTTCTTTTGTCTTTGTCAAAATCATCAAACGAGATTTCCTTTCCGATATTTAAAAAGTCGAAAATATTTTTTCCGTCCACATTGGTGATGATGGGATTGCGGCTCTGCCGGCGCACATGATCTATGGCCAGATTGTGGGAAATTCGCACCAGATAAGCGCCTGTCTTTTCATGGTGAACATAGCGGTTTTCAGCCAAAACCTGATAAAATTTCAGAAAGGTATCCTGCACAATGTCTTCTGCTGCATAACGGTCTCTCACCACCAGCATAGCCGTTGTGTACACACGGGATTGGTACCGTTTTACCAGAATTTCAAAAGATTTGAAATCTTCATTAAAGAAAGACTCTATCAGTTCAGAGTCGGTGGAAGCATGCTTCGTTTTCATTGAATTTACGCTTAAATGATAAAACGTAAAATTTCAAGTCATAATTAATCTACTTTAATGTAGAGGTGCTTCCTTATAGTGTTGCGGATAAAAATGTTTTCGTTTTTGTGATCCCGAAGAGAGTCGAACTCCTAACCTTCTGATCCGTAGTCAGATGCTCTATCCAATTAAGCTACGGGACCTTTTCTTCTGCAAAAGTAATCAAATTTTAATACCGATACGATCTCCTGCCAAAATGGTGAAAATTTTTTTTTACCGGCTTTCAGGAATAGAAATGGCCGCTTTCGGTCCTGTTTCCTGATTTTATACCCTCTACACCCCCGTTTGCTCCATCAGATGCCGTTTGGCTTCTTCCATCTCCCGCAAAAGGTTTTTCATGATAACAGCCACAGGTTTTACTTCGTCCAGATAGGCAGCGGCCTGCCCCACTTCAAATTCTCCCTCTTCCACATTGCCTTCAAAAATACCTCGTTTTGCCCTTGCCCTGCCCAACAGGGTTTTTAGTTCTTCAACGCTTGCACCCGCACTTTCTGCTTTTTCCACCGCATCAAAAAAGGGACTCCGCAGCAACCGCACCGGATGCAGGGCCTTCAGCATCAGCTTGGTATCTCCTTCCTGAGAATCCAGTACCATTTTTTTGTACACCGCATGGGCCGAAGATTCTTCACTCACAGCAAACAAGGTCCCGATTTGAACGCCTTCTGCCCCCAAGGCCATAGCCCCCAAAACAGAAGCGCCGCAAAACACACCACCTGCAGCAATTAACGGCAACCTGCTGATTTGCCGTATGGACGGAATCAGATTGAAAGTGGTAATTTCTTCTCTGCCGTTGTGTCCGCCAGCTTCAAAACCCTCGGCTACCAGGGCGTCTACTCCGGCTTCTTCCGCTTTTTGGGCAAACTTCCTGCTCGCCACCACATGCACCACCGTACAACCCATTTTCTTCAGGACGGGTGTCCATGTTTTGGGATTGCCGGCCGAGGTGAATACAATTTTGATTTTTTCTTCCTCAAGGATGGAAATTAACTCTTCGATATCGGAATACAGGAGGGGTATATTGACACCAAACGGCTTGTTGGTTGCCGCTTTACACTTTTGAATGTGTTCCCGGAACACCTCCGGATACATGGAGCCCGCCCCGATGATGCCCAAACCGCCTGAATTGGAAACGGCCGAAGCCAGCCTCCATCCCGAACACCAAACCATGCCCCCCTGCACAATGGGATATTGAATGCCAAAAAGTTGGCAGATGCGGTTGTTTTCAAAGTTCATGTCTCTGAATTTTTCGGCAAAATGCTTCGCCTGACCGAGAAAAAAAAGAAAAACCCCGGACCTTCCCGGCCCGGGGTTTTTGCAGTCCCAAAGAGAAATTCGGTTGCTACTCCAGTTCTATCTCTTCTCCGGCTTTGTTTTTAAAATGGTAATCCAAAATGCCCAGCGAGCTGTCTTTTTCCAGATTAATCCATTTCCTGAATTTGAAAAACCAGTTCATTCTTTTGGACACCATGCCCTCTGTAAAGTAGGCATACAAATACGGATGTACCGAAAGGGTGATGCTGCCTTCATTTTGCTTCCGCATCACAAAATCCAGGTTTTGCTCAATGGTCTCCACGATATTTAAACTCGAGGAGATGGAGCCCGAACCATTGCAGGTGGGGCAAGTTTCCTGGGTGCTGATGGCGATATCCGGCCTTACCCTTTGACGGGTAATCTGCATCAGCCCGAATTTGGAAAGTGGCAGAACGGTATGCTTGGCCCTGTCCTGTTCCATTTCATCTTTCATCGCATCGTAGATCACCTTCCGGTTGTCCAGGTTTTTCATGTCGATGAAATCGATGCAGATGATGCCGCCCAAATCCCGAAGCCGCAGCTGACGGGCAATTTCCTTTACCGCTTCCTTGTTTACATTCAGGGCGGTGGTTTCCTGGTTTTCGTTGTCGGCTTTATTGGCCGAGCTGCCGCTGTTCACATCAATCACATGCAGGGCCTCGGTGTGCTCTATCACCAGATAACCGCCGCTGGGCAGGCTCACTGTTTTGCCAAACGATAGCTTGAGCTGTTTTTCAATGTTGCGGGCCTCAAACAACTTGGCCTTGCCTTGGTACAGCTTTACAAGCTTTTCCTTGTCCGGCTCTACCGACATGATGTAGCTCCTGATTTCATCGTAGATTTCTTTGGAATCTACCGTGATGGAATCAAAATTTTCATTCAGCACATCCCGAAGCAGGGCAGAGGCCTTGCTCATTTCACCGATGACTTTGTCTCTGGGGTTGGCAATCCGAAGATTTTTCATGCCTTCTTCCCAGTTGTTTATCAGGGTCCTGAGGTCTTTTTCAATCTCCTCGGTATCCTTGTGGGCGGCCACCGTCCGGATGATGACACCGAAATTATTCGGCTTTTTTGACTGAATGATTTTTATCAGTCTTTGCTTTTCCTCTTTTTCAACAATCTTTTTGGAGATGCTGATGGCATTGGAAAAAGGAACCAAAACCACATACCTGCCGGGCAGCGAAATTTCGCAGGTCAGCCGGGGGCCTTTGCTGGAGATGGGCTCTTTGGCCACCTGCACTAGTATCTGCTGCCCTTTGGTCAAAACCTGGTCTATTTTGCCCAGTTTGTCAATGTCGGGTTCGTTTTTTAAATTACTCAGTTTGTACGAAGCATTCTTCTGAGTCTGAATGGATTTCGTAAATTTAACGAGCGATTTTACTTGCGGGCCAAGGTCCAGGTAATGCAAAAAAGCATCCTTCTCGTACCCAACATCCACAAAAGCAGCGTTGAGTCCGGGAGAAACTTTTTTTACCACGCCCAGATATACCTCGCCTACTACGAAACCGGAAGAGCCTTGCTCATAATGAAATTCTGCAAGGCGTGAATCCTGGAGTAGCGCAATCCGATAACCTTTGGGAGCTGAACCAATCAGAAGTTCATTACTCAAGGTATCAAGTGTTTAAATTAAAAAATGAGAAAATTATTTTTTCTTATGGCGATTCTTACGAAGACGCTTCTTCCTTTTGTGGGTGGCAATCTTGTGCCGCTTTCTTTTTTTACCGCAAGGCATAATTTTTTATGTTGTTTAAAATGAATGAATTACTGAGACAATTGGTTTATCAACTCCTGAAAAGAGGCTTTTGTGTCTTCCTCTTTTGCCAAAGCCAAACCTTTTTGTGCTGCACTTAAGGCCTCTTGTTTCCTGCCGGTTTGCTGCAGGCTCTGGGCCAAATAAAACCAGGTGTTTACATTTCCCGGATTAATTTGGGCCGCCTTTTCAAATCTTGAAACCGCTTTGTCGTGCTGCCCGCTTTGGAAAGACAATAACCCCAATTGATAGACGATAAACTCGTTTTCCGGGTTTTTGCCGGCCAGATCCCGCAACTTCAAAATGCCCTTCATCGGGGCTTCTGAATTTACCCAGGTGAGAGCAATGCGGGCCTGTGCTTCTGCAGCGAGCGGGTCGCCGGTGGGCAGTTTCTCCAAAACTTCCCGTGTTTTACGGGCCAAAAAGTCTACTTTGGAGGGCTGTGCAGCAAAAGCGATTCCCTCGAAGTAGGCATTTCCTGATTTAAACATCAGTTTGGAATCAGAAGAAAGAAGGGCTGCTTTTTCGAAATATGCCCCGGCACTGTCGAACCGGTTTGATTTCAGGTAGGCATCTCCCAGCTGCTCGAGGAGGGTGGTTTTTTCTTTTTTCCCCGCCGCAGCACTCAAATCTTTCTTCAGGGTCTCGATTTTGGCCATGTCTGCCGGTTCGGCTTCATGGTTTTTGTCTTCCCCGGACCCGGTGGTTTCGGTTTTTACTGTATCCCGGGCCGCGGTTTGCCTTGTGCTCACTACCGCTTTGGGCAGAAAAAATATGAGCAAACCCAACCCTGCGAAGACAGCAAGGCCCAAAACTAAATTTCGATTGACTACAGACATCTTTCGATAACCTTAGTTTTGGGCCGCGGCTTCTGAAACAATCAGGCCTTCAGCTTTTTGCTTTCTTTGATTTGCTTTACAAACTCCTTGGAGGGTTTGAAAGAAGGAACAAAGTGGGCCGGGATTTTTATGGCCTTGTTCTTGCTGATGTCCCGTGCTACTTTTTCTGCACGCCTTTTGTTCACAAAGCTTCCAAATCCACGAACGTAGATGTTGTCGCCTGAAGCCATCGAGCTTTTTACAACTTCGAAGAACTTTTCAATGGTAGCTGATACATCAGCTTTTTCAATGCCTGTCTTGGCAGCGATTTCAGAGATTACTTCTGCTTTAGTCACCGGAGTATTCTTTTTAGGTTACTTAAATAGTTAAAAATCAAAATTTTCGGAGCGCAAAAATAAGGGCAGTTTTTTAATTTTAAAATTTTGAGCTCAAATTCAGAGCTTTGCACTTCAATTTTAATAAATTATTCAACCGCTTGCACCCCATCTCAGGAGGCATAATCAACTGGTATACAGGTAATTGCCGCGATTTGCCCTGGCGAAAAACCCGGAACCCTTATTTTATCTGGCTTTCAGAAGTTATCCTCCAGCAGACCCGTGTTGCACAGGGAATGGCTTATTATCAGAGGTTTATAACCCGGTTTCCTTCTGTTGAAGACCTCGCTGCTGCCAGCCAGGACGAGGTAATGGAAGTGTGGCAGGGACTCGGTTACTACTCCCGGGCCCGGAACCTTCATGCCACTGCCAAAAGGATTGCCGAAGAATACTCCGGTCGCTTTCCGGGGAATTATGAGGGCCTCCTCCGGCT